>JANOKY010000573.1:0-2707 GCA_031419635.1 Burkholderiales bacterium
TGAAGCGCAAAGTTGGTGGCGCTCATGAGCCCGACAGTCAGTGCGCCGGAAAGCGCGATGACCCAGGGCGTCCCTCTCAGTCTGAGGCGCATCGTCGTGATGGCCAGGAACACGGTCAGGACGCCCGCGCCCGCCATGAACCCACCCATGACGGTGAACACCCGCTTCAGCCAGTTCTCAAGGCCGGGCACATCAGCGCGAATCTGCGCGAGGGTGGTGCCCATGAATCGCGGGTCTTCCGGCAGCAGCGGTGGGCGCAAAACGGCGAAGTACAGGCCCAGCGCGATCAACCAGATACCACACCCGGCGAGCATCCATGTTGAGACGCGGTGAGCTTTAGTGGGGCCGTGCATGCCGTTGAAGTCCTAGTTGGGAGCGCATTGCTCCAGCCGTGACATTCCCGGGCTGCGACTGCGTTCTTCGTTGATTTCAAATTAGGTGATGCGCACTGCGTCGTCTGTGCGGCAGCGAACGATGCGACGCCGGAACCTCGCGTGCCGCATGGGGAAATCAAGCGCCTCGCCAGTTCGGCCACTACCCAACCGTTTGCGACGCAACCGCCATTGGGAAGCGGCCTGTCCGTTTGCCGGCGCGGCCCCTTTCTGAGTTCGCTGGCGCACAGACACGCGACCTGGAACGAGCGCACCGTCAAATTGGGTATCGCCATGACTTGATCGCCTCCGGGTCCGGCTTCGCGCGCACACAGGCAGCTACTTACTCAGGGCGATGTCGCAAGGACCGGCGAATGGCGGTTTCGCCCCAGCGCAAACGTCGTCACGACCCATCCGCGCTGATCACGCATCGAAAGGGAAGCCGGATGCAACTCGGCATGATCGGATTGGGTCGGCTGGGTGCCAGCATGGTGCGGCGCTTGCTCTGGGATGCTCACGCGTGCGTGGTTTACGACGTGCAACCGCCTGCTGTCGCTGGTCTCGTCAAGGACGGTGCGGCAAGAGTCGCGTCTCTGAAGGAGATGGTTTCGCGGCTTGGCCTGCCCCCGACAATCTGGCTGATGGTGCCTGCGGCGGTGGTTGATCGGGCGTTCGGTGACCTCGTGCCGTTGCTTGGCGCCGTCGATATCGTCATTGATGGCGGCAATTTGTACTACCGCGACGACATGCGGCGTGGCACGCAACTGCAGTCCCGAGGCATTCAATACCTTGACGTCGGAACCAGCGGTGGCGTTGCCGGCCTGGAGCGCGGCTACCACCTGTTGATCGGCGGCCAAGGTGGTGTGGCCGAGCATCTGCGGCCGATCTTTGTTTGCCTGGCGCCGGGCATCGAAGCTGCAACGCGCACTCCAGGTCGTGACGCAGATGCGGGTACGGCCGAAGAAGGCTTCCTGCAGTGCGGCCCGCATGGGGCAGGGTACTTCGTCAAGATGATCCACAACGGCATCGAGTACGGCGTGATGGCAGCGTACGCGGAAGGCTTGAGCATCCCGCGCAGCGCTGCCCTGAGCCAGCGCGACCGACGCTCGCAGAGCGGGCACGATGCCCAGACCACGCCGCTGCGCGACCCGGAGTTGTATCAGTTCGAGATGAACCTGCCCGAGATCGCCGTGGACTGGCGCCGTGGCAGTGTCATCGGGTCCTGGTTGCTCCACTTGACCGCCACTGCCTTGCTGGCGGATGCCGAGCTGACTGGCGACGGTGGCCGTGTGTCGGATTCGGGTGAAGGCCGTTGGACGATCCAGACGGCTATTGACCAAGGGGTATCGCTGCCGGTTCTCAGCGCCGCGCTGTTCGAGCGTTTCACGTCGCGCGGCAACGCCGACTTTGCAAATCGGGCCGTGTCCGCGATGCGGTACGAGTTCGGCGGCCATGCAGAGAAACCAGCGTCATGACATCCCAGCAAGACATCGTGTTCCTGCTCGACGTGGACAACACGCTGCTCGACAACGACCGGGTCATCGCAGACCTGCGGGGCTACCTGGAGCGTGAGTTTGGAACCACCAGTGCGGCGCGCTACTGGGCGATCTTCGAGGGCTTGCGAAGCGAGCTCGGTTATGCGGACTACCTGGGCGCGCTGCAGCGCCACCGTCTCGATGCCGAACTTGGGCAAGGCAGTGACCTGCGGCTGCTGCAAATGTCGGCCTTCCTCATCGACTACCCGTTCGCGGATCGCCTCTACCCGCGTGCCCTTGAAGTCATCGAACATCTGAACAGCGTCGGTCCCACGGTGATCCTGTCCGATGGCGACGTGGTGTTTCAGCCGCGCAAGGTTCGCCGCTCGGGCCTGTGGGATGCCGTTTCCGGCCGCGTGCTGATCTACATCCACAAGGAGCAGATGCTCGACTCCATACTGCGCCACCACCCGGCGCGGCACTACGTGATGGTCGATGACAAGCTGCGCATCCTCGCCGCCATGAAAAAAATCCTGCAGTCTCGCCTGACGACCGTCTTCCCGCGTCAGGGCCACTATGCGCTGGACCCGGCCGTCGTCGCTGCGTATCCGCCCGGAGACCTCAGCGTCGAACGCATCGGGGATCTGCTGGATGCGGACATTCGCAGCCTTTTTGCACACCAGGAAAAATGATGAGACGTCAGTTGAACAGCAACACCCGCAAGCTGCACGATCTGGGGCAGCGCATCTGGCTCGACAACATCACGCGCGAGATGCTGAACAACGGGACCTTGGCGCGCTACATCGCCGAGTTGTCGGTGACGGGGTTGACGTCGAACCCCACAATCTTCGAACACGCAAT
>JANOKY010000574.1:0-3423 GCA_031419635.1 Burkholderiales bacterium
GCGGTGGAAGAGCAGGAAGAACAGCCGCAAGCCGTGAGCCGGCTCGAAGCCATCGAGTTCCTGCTGTGTGCCCGCGACGCCGAGCAGGGCAGCCAAGTCGATCTCGAAGAACTCTTCGGCCCGTGAACGGGCGTCCTGCCAGTACAGGCGCCAGACAGCACCGTTGCTGAGCACGCCCCACTTCATGGCTCGGTCCGATACGACATCGACGCGGCTCAGGTAGCGCAACATTTGTGAAGACGGCGCGCCGGGGTCGGTGGCGTCGCCAGCCTCACCGCGATCGAGGGGACGCAGCCAACGCTTGGCTTCGAGAATCGCCAGGCCGTGGCGATAGCGGCGATCGTCTTTCGCCTCGGCAATCGCGCGCGCTTTGGCGGCGCCATCGGGGAACAGCAGAATGTCTGGAACGTCTTCGCGCCGCTTGCCCGACAGGTTTACCTGCGGCAGGTAGTCGTCGGCCCAACCCAGTTCACGCAGCACCCGCTCAATCACCAATTGCTCAGTCTGGGCTTCGTTGAGCGTCGAGTTGGTGTCGAGCCCGCCAAAGATGCCGCGCAAAGCAGCCTCGAAGGCGTCGAACTCCGTATTGGCCAGGGCCTGCCAGGGTGGTGTTTCCTGGATACCTCGGAGCAGGAAGTCCTGAGTGAAGAGTTGGCCTTGCATCGACGGCTGAGACAAGTCGCGCGAGTGTAGCCACAGGGTGTGAGATGGCCGGCAATGGGGAGGTAATTTCTTGCTTGACCGTCCGCACCTGCTCCGTACCATCCGAGCGCCCGGCGATCCTTGCCTGCCGCGGCAGGAGCCTGCATGCACGATTGGTTGATGCGCCTGGACCAGCACTTTGCGGTGCGCTACACCGCCTGGCTGCTGTGCGCAGTCGGCTTCCTGCTCAGCGCCTTCGCTTGGGTCGGTTTCGGCGTCGGAGGCTGGTGGGCGCTGCTGTTCCTGTTCGGCATCGGCCTGGGCTTTCGCGATACGCGGCAGAGCCGGCACTCGGTGCTGCGCAACTACCCGGTGATCGGGCACCTGCGCTTTCTGCTCGAATTCATCCGCCCCGAAATCCGCCAGTATTTCATCGAGAGCGACCGCGAGGCCGCGCCGTTCTCGCGCCAGCAGCGCTCGCTCGTCTACCAGCGCAGCAAGGGCGCGCAGGACAAGCGCCCGTTCGGCACCCAGCTCGACGTGCGGGCCCACGGCTACGAGTGGATCAACCACTCGCTGGCACCGACCGAGATCGACAGCCACGACTTTCGCATCACCATCGGCAACAGCGGCAGCTCGTGCAGCCAACCCTACAGCGCGAGTGTGTTCAACATCTCGGCGATGAGCTTCGGTGCGCTGTCGGCCAACGCCATCCTGGCCCTGAATGCCGGCGCCAAGCGCGGCGGTTTTATCCATGACACCGGCGAAGGATCGATCAGCCAGCACCACCGCGTGCACGGCGGCGACCTGACCTGGGAAATCGGCTCGGGCTACTTCGGTTGCCGCAATGACGACGGCACGTTCAACCCCGAACGCTTTGCTGCCGCGGCTGCCGACCCGCAGGTGAAGATGATCGAGTTGAAGCTGAGCCAGGGTGCCAAGCCCGGCCAGGGCGGTGTGCTGCCGGGCGCCAAGGTCACGCCCGAGATCGCCGCGGCGCGCGGCGTGCCGGTGGGCGTGGACTGCGTCAGCCCGGCGCGCCACAGTGCCTTCAACACGCCCATCGAGATGCTGCAGTTCATCGAGCGCCTGCGCCAACTTTCCGGTGGCAAACCCACCGGCTTCAAGCTGTGCATCGGCCACCCCAGGGAGTGGTTCGCGCTGGCCAAGGCGATGCAGGAAACCCAACTCCTGCCCGACTTCATCGTCGTCGTTGGCGGCGAGGGCGGCACCGGCGCGGCGCCGTTGGAGTTCACCGTCCATGTCGGTGCGCCGCTGCAGGAAGGCCTGCTGCTGGTGCACAACACCCTGGTCGGCCTGAACCTGCGCGAACGGGTCAGGATCGGTTGCGCCGGCAAAGTCATCAGCGCCTTCGACATCGCGCGGATGATGGCGCTGGGTGCCGACTGGTGCAACGCGGCGCGCGGCTTCATGTTCGCGCTGGGCTGCCTGCAAGCGCAGACCTGCCACACCGGGCACTGCCCGACGGGTGTCACGACCCAAGACCCGCAGCGCCAGAAAGCGCTGGTGGTGCCCGACAAGGCCGAGCGCGTCTATCGCTTCCACCAGAACACATTGATTGCCTTGAAGGAGCTGGTGCAGGCCGCGGGGCTGACGCACCCGCGCGAAATCTCGGCCCGCCACATCGTGCGCCGCAGCGCCGAGCAGGAGGTCAAGCTGCTGGCCAACTTGCTGCCGTTCCTCAAACCCGGCGCACTGCTGGCGGCGGTGCGTGGCGAGGCCGACTGGCCGCACAACGTCTACCGCATCTACTGGAATCTGGCGCGCAGCGACAGCTTCGCGATCGCGCACGCCGACAAGCAGGGTGGCGTGGACGTCGACGTCAGCTGACCCGACCTGCGAGCGAGGGGCGCCCCGCGCTCGCGGGGATGGCAGTGCGGGCTTGCGTTCTGACAATCGGCGCAAACCACAGCCAACGCTCGCTCGCCCATGACCACTGTCTTCATCGCTCGCCGCGGCGCCCAGCGCACCCGGGCCAGCCAGGCCCGGCTCGAGGCCTCGCGCGAACTCAAGGTGCTGGGCGTGGCCGACACGCTGTACCGCGCGCAGGCGGCGCTGCCCGGGCTGGACCCCGACACGCTGCTGATCGACCTGCGGCTGGAAGACGGCGCGGCGCTGAGCCTCGTTCGCAGCTTGCGCGAGCGCCAGGCCGAGCGGCTCAAGGTCATGCTGGTGGCCGCCGACGCCGCCGACCCGCTGCTGTTCACGACCCTGCGCGCCGGCGCCGACGCCTATCTGCTCGAAGCCGATTTGCCGACCGCCGCGTCGCTGCTGGGCCGGATGATGGCCGGCCAAGCCAGCATGGCCGCGCCGATTGCCGCCCAGGTACTGCAGTTCTTCAACGAATCGACCGCCATGCCCAAGGCCGCGGCGCCCGTCAACGACCGCGTGCAGGACTGGCAGACCCACGGCGTCAACCCGATGCGCCTGTCGCCCGGCGAATTGCGCCTGACCCAACTGGTGGCGCAAGGCGCGCGCACCGGCGAGATCGCCACCCGCATGGCGCTCAGTGTCGAGGCCCTGGGCCGGCGTATTGGCAACGTCTACCGCAAGCTGAGCTGGGACGTGCGCAGCGGTTCGCTGTCGCTTCTTGCCGCTTGACCTGGGACCACCCCCGAAGCGGCTGCTTGGTCATACCGCGGCGGTGGTGCGTCGCGTTGGTTCGCAGTCAGCCTTGATCAGGCCGGGGGCAGGGTGTCGATGAAGCTCTGCCGCTGCGCCAGCTTGCTGGCCAGGCGGGCCAGGTTCGGGTGGGGCTTG
>JANOKY010000575.1:0-5429 GCA_031419635.1 Burkholderiales bacterium
GCGGCACGGCCGGTGCGCACCAGGTGCGGCTCGCAGCCGGCGGCCTGCGCGGCCTGCAGGTCGCGCGCGGTGTCGCCAACCATCGGCACGCGCGACAGCAGCTCGTCCAGGCCGTAGCGCTCGCCGATCTGCTTCATCAGCCCGGGCAGCGGCTTGCGGCAATCGCATTCCTCCTCGGGCGCGTGCGGACAGAAGAACACCGCGTCGATGCGCCCGCCTTTCTCGGCCAGCAACTGCATCATGCGGCGGTGTACGGCGTTGAGCGAAGCCATGTCGACCAGGCCGCGGCCGATGCCCGACTGGTTGGTGGCCACCACCGTGTGCCAGCCGGCATGGTTCAGCCGCGCCACCGCTTCCAGTGCGCCGGGCACCGGCTGCCACTCGTCGGCTTCCTTGACATGGTCGTCGCGGTACACGTTGAGCACCCCGTCGCGGCCGAGGATCACGAGCTTGGGGTGGTGGGTGTGCATCGTCGGGCCCTCTTACGAAGCCAGCTTGGACAGGTCGGCGACGCGGTTCATCGCCGCATGCAGTGCGGCCAGCAGGGCCAGCCGGTTGTTGCGCAGCGCCGCGTCGTCGGCGTTGACCATCACGCTGTCGAAGAAGGCATCGACGGGGGCTTTCAACACCGCCAGCTCGCGCAGCGAGGCGGCGTAGTCGCCGTTGTCGAAGAGCTTGTCGGCGAGCGGCTGCACCGTCTTCAGGGTACCGGCCAGGTCGCGTTCGGCGGGCTCGATCAGCAGGGCGGCATCGACCTGGGCCGTCGGCGCGGCTTCGCTCTTTTTCAGAATGTTGGTGATGCGCTTGTTGGCGGCGGCCAACGAGGCCGATTCGGGCAGCGCGGCAAAGGCGCGCACGGCGGCTAGACGCTTTGGCACTTCACCCAACCACCACCAAATATCGCTTGCCAGGATTGCCTCTGCTTCGCTAGACGACGCGCCGTCATCGCGGAGCATCACAAGTAGGCGATCGCGAATGAATGCGAGCACCACGTCTCGCAATGTGACGACTACCCCGGTCGTTGGCGCTGGCGTCGCGTGACCCCATGTCGCAAGCGGCCACAACGCGCGATCCATCGTTGGCGCCAACACTCGATCAATTGCAAGCGCGGGTGCGCGCTCCATCAGCATGCGGATGATGCCCAGCGCATGGCGCCGCAGTGCGAACGGATCTTTGTCGCCGCTGGGCCGTTCGCCGACGCCGAAGAGGCCAACGAGCGTCTCCAGCTTATCGGCCAGCGCGACGACGACGCCGACTTCGTTGCGCGGCAGCGCGTCGCCGGCATAGCGTGGTTTGTAGTGGTCTTCGATCGCGAAGGCCACCGCTTCGCTTTCGCCGTCGTGGCGCGCGTAGTAGCCGCCCATCACGCCTTGCAGCTCGGGGAACTCCCCTACCATGTCCGTCACCAGGTCAGCCTTGGCGAGTTGCGCGGCGCGGTCGGCCTGCGCGGCGAGCGACGCACTGCCGAGTTGCTCACCGATCGCCCTCGCAATCGCGCGCACACGCAGCACACGCTCGCCCTGCGAGCCGAGCTTGCCGTGGTAGACCACCTTGTCGAGCAGCGGCAGGCGAGATTCGAGCGTCTTCTTGCGATCCTGGTCGAAGAAGAATTTCGCATCGGCCAGGCGCGGACGCACCACACGCTCGTTGCCTTGCACGACCGCGCTGGCGTCGGCGGGGCGGATGTTGCTGACAACGAGGAATTTCTCGGTCAACTCGCCGGCCGCGTCGAGCAGCGGAAAGTATTTTTGATTCGCCTTCATCGTCAGGATCAGGCATTCGGGCGGCACGGCCAGGAACTCGCGCTCGAAGCGGCACAGCAGCACGTTGGGGCGCTCGACCAGGGCCGTCACTTCGTCGAGCAGCGCGTCGTCGTCGATCGGGGTCAGGCCTTGCTCGGCCGCGGCATGTTGCAACTGTCGCTCGATGTCGGCGCGGCGGTGCGCGAAGCTGGCGATCACCGCGCCCTGGCGCTCGAGCTGCTGCGCGTAGTGGTCGGCGTCTTGCAGCACCACCGGCTCCATCTGGCCCTCGAAGCGGTGGCCATGCGTGGTGCGGCCGGCAACCAGGCCGAGGGCCGCAATCGGGACCACGTCGGCGCCATGCAGCGACACCAGGCCATGGACCGGCCGCACGAAGTTCACGCTGGTCCAGCCATCGGCCAACTGGTAGCTCATCAGCTTGGGAATCGGCAGCGCGGCCAACGCGGCGTCGAGGGCGACTTGCAGGCCGGCGGCGAGCGTGGCACCGCGCACCGAGCTGGTCCAGAACAGCGCTTCGGCTTTGCCGTCGGGCTTGCGTTCGAGCTGGCTGACGATGCTGGCATCGGCGCCGAGTGCGGCGAGCTTTTTCAGCAGCGCTGGCGTGGCCTGGCCTTGCGCATCGAGCGCCACCGTGACGGGCATCAGCTTGTGCGTCACCTTGCGGTCGTCGGCCTGCGCATGCACGGCGCTGATGTGGGCGGCCAGGCGCCGTGGCGTGGCATAGGGCGTGACGGCTGCGTGCTCGCCGGTCAGGCCCTGGGCCTTCAGGCTGGCCGCCAAGGATTGCGCGAATGACTCGCCGAGTTTCTTCAGCGCCTTGGGCGGCAGCTCTTCGGCGAACAGCTCGACCAGCAGGCTCTTGGTGGTGCTCATCGCGATGCCCGCCCGGCCGCCCGAAGGGCATTGCGCGCCCCCTTGGGGGGCCGCGAACGAAGTGAGCTTGGGGGCCTCATGCTATGCCGCCTTCTTCTTCAAGGCAGCGAGCGTTTCGTCAGCCCAGGCCTTGGGCGCCATCGGGAAGCCCAGCCGCGCTCGGCTGTCGAGGTAGCTCTGCGCCACCGCGCGCGCCAGGTTGCGGATGCGGCCGATGTAGGCGGTGCGTTCGGTGACGCTGATCGCGCCGCGGGCATCGAGCAGGTTGAAAGTGTGGCCGGCCTTGAGCAACTGCTCGTAGGCCGGCAGCGCGAGCTGCTCGCTCATCAGATGTTTGCTCTGCTTCTCGTGCGCGGCAAACGCGCTGAGCAGGAAGTCGACGTCGCTGTGCTCGAAGTTATAGGCGCTCTGCTCGACCTCGTTCTGGTGGTACACGTCCCTGTAAGTCAGGCCCGTCGTCCACTCCAGGTCGAACAAACTCTCCTTGCCCTGGATGTACATCGCCAGCCGCTCAAGCCCGTAGGTGATCTCGCCGGTGATCGGCTTGCAGTCGATGCCGCCGACCTGCTGGAAGTAGGTGAACTGCGTCACTTCCATGCCGTTGAGCCAGACCTCCCAGCCCAGGCCCCAGCAGCCCAGCGTCGGGTTTTCCCAATCGTCTTCGACGAAGCGCACATCGTTTTGCGTCAGATCGAAGCCCAGCGCTTCGAGGCTGCCAAGGTAGATCTCGAGGATGTCGGCTGGCGCGGGCTTGAGCACCACCTGGTACTGGTAGTAGTGCTGAAGGCGATTCGGGTTGTTGCCATAGCGGCCGTCCTTGGGCCGCCGGCTGGGCTGCACATAGGCCGCCTTCCACGGCTCGGGGCCGAGCGCGCGCAGGAAGGTCGCGGTGTGGCTGGTGCCCGCGCCGACTTCCATGTCGTAGGGCTGCAGCAAGGCGCAGCCTTGGTGGTCCCAGTAGTCCTGGAGTTTGAGAATGATTTGCTGGAAGGTCAGCATGCAGCGGGCGCGCGGCGGTGCGGCGTCGTGTCGCGAAGGCCGTCGATTCTAGAGGGCGGCCTCCGTGCAGCCGTGTCGTGGCTGCGCGCAGGCGGTTCAGAAGAACTCGTATTCGACGTGTGCCCGCAGGGCCCGCTTCGGCGCGCTGCCACCGGTGCCGAACAACAGCGCGGCGTCGTACTTGACGGCCGCGCCGGGGGACGCCTTGGTGCGGCCGAACAGGGCCGGGCCGAGCTGGTGCGACTGTTCGCTGCGGTCGCTCCAGTGGCGCCACGGGCCGGTTGCGCCGAAGCCTTGCACGCCCCAGTCGAGCTGCGGGTCCGCGCGCCAGCGCAATTGCCACTGGTAGCCGAACTCGGTGACCGGCGGCTCGGCCGCATGCAGGTGGCGCTCGAACAGCAGGTTCAGGTTGGCCTGCAGGGCGCCCCATTGGCCTTGCAGCAGCGGGCCATAGCGCAGCTCCCAGCCTTCGCTGCGGTCCTTCGGTTTTTCAACCTCGACCAGCAGCCCGAGGTCGACCGGGTAACGCCCAGGCTCGGTCAGCGCGAAGCGGTTCTCGACTTCCCAGGCGTCGTAGCCGAAGCGGTCGCCGGGGTCGCGGTGCCACAGCACGCTGACCTCGGCCGCCCACCAGGAGCGAATGCCGTAGCCGAACTTGAGCGCCGTGCCGGTGGCGGAGCTGCCATCGCGAAGCCGCTGCGCGCCCTGGACGAGCTCGATCTCGCGCTCACCCTCGGTGATTGCGGGCGTGGCGACATAGACCGCCGGGTTGGCGGCCGCGGATTGCGGCAGCAGCAGGGAAGGGGCGAGCGCAGCCAGCGCTACCGCCCACAGAGCGTTTCGCATGAGGGATCCTCGCAAGTTGAAATGAAGGGAGAACGCGCGGGCGCCGCGCGGCAACGCGGGCGGTGCGGCAGCTAGGCCGGCGCGGTGCGCCAGGCCCTGGCGCGCGTTCGCCGCGACGCCAGCACGATCAGCAGCAGGGTGCCGACGTAGAACGCCAGTTGCAGCCCCGACGGCTGAGCGTCGTAGCCGGCGAGTGCATGCAGCAGCGCGCCGAATGCGGAGTCCGGCGACAGCAGCCAGGAGCTGTCCCACAGCGGCGTGTTCCAGCGCTGCACCACCCCGGCCTGCACCAGCGCGCGGGCGAGCTGGCTGGCAATGGCGGCGGTGAGCACCACGATCAGGGCGTGGGTCACGCCGAACAGCCGCTGGGTCGGCACGCGCGACAGCCCGAAGTAGATCAGCCCACCCGCGGCGGTACCCGCAAGCAGCCCGGCCGCGATACCGAGCAGCGGCGCCTGTATGCCGGCGGCGTCGGGCGAGCCGGTGACGCCGAGCACGAACAGCACGGTCTCGGCGCCTTCGCGCAGCACGGCCAGGGCACAGGCCAATGCCAGCACGGCCGGGGTGCGGATCCCGTCGCGCACGGTAGCGCCGAGCCGCCTGGCGTCCAGCGCCGCCTCTCGGCCCTGCTGCTGGCCCCAGATGCCGTGCCAGACGAGCATGGCCAGCGCGAGGCTGAGGATGCCGACGTTGACGAGATCCTGGCCGAGGCCGTCGGCGAGCGCGGCGATGCGGTCGGCCAGCAGCGCCAGCAGCAGCGCGCCGATCACGCCGGCCGTTACGCCGGCGCCGAGCCAGCGGCCCCGGCCGAGCAGGCCGCGCGTGGCGGCGGCAACGATGCCGACGAACAGCGCCGCTTCGAGCGTTTCGCGGAAGACGATCAAGGCGATGGCGAGCATGGCGACTCCGTGCTCACTCGGCCACGACCACGCCCTTGGCGGTGGCCTC
>JANOKY010000576.1:0-3425 GCA_031419635.1 Burkholderiales bacterium
CTCAAGGTGTTCTCGGAAGAAGAGGCCGAGATCGGCATCAGCAGTCTGGCCAAGCGCTTGGGGCTGGCCAAGAGCACGGTCCACCGCTTGGCCGTCACGCTCGCCGCCGAGGGCTTCCTAGAACAGAACGCCGACAACGGCCGCTACCGGCTCGGCCTGTCGCTGTTCTCACTCGGTGCACTGGTGCGCCGGCGCATGAATGTTTCCAATGAAGCGCGTCCGCTGCTCGGCCTGCTGCGCGACAAAACGCAAGAGGCGGTGCACCTGGCGATCCTGGCGCAGAACTCGATCATCTACCTCTACAACCTCGAGAGTTCGCAGGCCATCGGCATCCGTTCCTACATCGGTGCGCGCAAGCCGGCGTTCTGCACCGCCGAAGGCCGTGTGCTGCTGGCCTACGGCCCGCCCGAGGCGATCACTGCCTTGCTCAAGGAAGGCTTGGTCGAGCGCACGCCGAAAACCAGCACCGACCCTGCTGCGCTGAAACGCGCGCTCGAAGACGTGCGCCAGAGCGGCTATGCCGTCGACGACGAAGAAAGCGAGGTCGGCATGCGCGGTCTGGCGGCACCGATCCGCGACATCTCGGGCAAGGTGATTGCCGCCGTCGGCCTGGCCGGCCCGATTCAGCGCCTGACGAAAAAAGACTTGCGTTCGCTGGCACCGGATGTCATCGGCACCGCCGATGCGGTGTCGGTGCGGCTGGGCTACCGCTCGCGATGAACGACAGCGTTGAGCACCACATCCGCATCGCGGGTGGCGAACTTGCGTTCGCCTGCATTGAGGGCGACACCGTGCTGCGTGCCGCGCAGCGCGCCGGTCTCGGTTTTCCGTATGAATGCAACGTCGGCTCCTGCGGCAATTGCCGCTTCGAGTTGCTCGCAGGCAGCGTTGCCACGGCATGGCCCGCGGCGCCGGCCTGGACCGACAAAGACCGCCTGCGCCAACGCCACCTCGGCTGCCAGGCGCAGCCGCTGGGTGACTGCCATATCAAGCTGCGTTTGAACGACCACTACGCGCCGCGCCATCGACCGCAACGCATCGGCGCGGTGCTGGCATCAACCCGCGCGATCACGCACGACATCCGGGAATTTCGCTTCGGGCTCGACGCGCCGCAGGCCTTCGAGCCCGGCCAGTACGCGCTGGCCTGGCTGCCGGGCGTGGCTGGGCCGCGGGCCTGGTCGATGAGCAACACCGATGCCGACGGCTGGGAGTTTCAGGTTCGCCGCGTGCCCGGCGGCGCGGGCTCGGCCGCGCTGTTCGACGCACTTCAACCCGGCCAGCGCATCGAATTCGATGGCCCCTACGGCATGGCCTGGCTGAGGCGCGATGTGCCGCGCGACATCCTGTGTCTGGCGGGTGGATCAGGCCTGGCGCCGATGATCTCGATTGCGCGTGCGGCAATGGTCGAGCCGCAACTGGCCGCCCGGCAATTGCACTTCGTTTACGGAGGGCGCACGCCGGCCGACTTGTGTGGGCCCGACCTGCTGAGCGTGCTGCCTGGCTGGGGCGCGCGGCTGCACTACCACGGCTTCGTTTCGATGCCGCCACCCGAGTGGAGCGGCGCGAAAGGCTTCGTGCACGAGGCTGCATCGAAGCTCTTTGGCGAGCGCTTGCGCACGATGGAAACCTACTTCGCCGGCCCGCCGGCGATGGCCAACGCAGTCCAGGCCATGCTGCTCGCGGCCGAAGTGCCGCCCGCGCAAATGCATTTCGACTCGTTCTATTGATCACGCGCGTCGCGGCCCGAGGAAGCCCCATGTCCAAGCTCAGAATGACTCTCGGTTGCTGGAACTACGACCGCACCCGCGCGTTGATGGACGGCAGCGTGCAGCCCGACGGCATCGAGCTGAACTACCTGAACATGCCGGTCGAGGAAACCTTCTTTCGCATGCTGCGGCACCGCGAATTCGACTGCGCCGAGATGTCGCTGTCGTCGTACGCGGTGTCCTTGCACAAACCCGAACGGCCCTTCGTCGCGATTCCCGTTTACCCGTCGCGCTTCTTTCGCCATTCGTGCATCTATGTCAATGCCGATGCCGGCATCAAGGAGCCGAAAGACCTGATCGGCAAACGCATCGGCAACCCCGAATACCAGATGACGGCCCCGGTGTGGATTCGCGGCATCCTGTCCGACGATTACGGCGTGCCGGTCGACAGCGTGAGCTACCTCACCGGTGGCGAGGAAGAGCCGGGGCGCTCGGAGAAGCTCAAGCTCGACCTGCCGGCGAACATCCGCGTCGAGCCGATCGGTCCGACGCAGACGCTTTCAGGCATGTTGCAGAGCGGCGAGATCGACGCGCTGTACACGGCGCGCATGCCCTCGTCGTTCGGCGTCGGTGGCGGTCGCGTCAAGCGCCTGTTCGAGAACTACGTCGACGTCGAGCGCGCCTATTTCCGCAGCAGCGGCATCTTCCCGATCATGCACGTGGTCGCTATCCGGCGCGACGTCTATGAAGCCAACCGCTGGGTGGCGCAATCGCTGTACAAGGCTTTTGTCGAAGCCCAGCGCCGCACCTATGCCGATCTACAGGACACCGCCGCGCTGAAGGCCATGCTGCCCTGGCTGACCGCGCATGTCGAAGACGCGCGCCGGGAAATGGGCGACGATTTCTGGCCCTATGGCCTCGAGCGCAACCGCCAGACGCTCGAAACCTTCCTGCGCTACCACCACGAGCAAGGCCTGTCCAAGCGCCTGTTGTCGGTGGACGAGTTGTTCGCGCCCGAGTCGCTCGAAGCGTTCAAGATCTGAGACCTGCCGTGTCTGCTTCTGAACCGCACAGCCTGAAAGACCACCGCTCGGGCGCCAACCTCGAGCCGAGCCATGAGCATGGCGAAGGCAGCGACCACGATCATGACCATGACGACTTCGACAGCGGCCCGACCGCCGCCGACCATTCCCTGTGGGTGCAGGACAACGTGGTCCTGCACAGCGTGGGCATCGACATCGGCTCGGCCGGCACCCAGGTGGTGTTCTCCAGGATCCACCTGCAGCGCGTGGCCGACCAGCTCTCGACACGCTACGTGGTCGTCTCGCGCGAGCCGATCTACCAGTCGCCGATCGCACTGACGCCGTACCTCAGCGAGACGCTGATCGACGCCGAAGCGCTGGGCCGGATCATCGAAGCCGCCTACGCCGCGTCAGGCTTGCATGCCGACACCGTCGATGCCGGCGCGGTGATCCTCACCGGCGAAGCCCTGCGCCGCGAAAACGGCCAGGCCATCGCCGCCATGCTGGCCGAGCAGGGCGGCGAGTTCGTCTGCGCCACCGCCGGCCACCACATGGAATCGATGCTCGCGGTCTATGGCTCGGGCGCGGCGAGGCGTTCGTACGATGCGCTTTCGCGCATCCTTAACATCGACATCGGCGGCGGCACCACCAAGCTCGGCCTGGTGGAAAACGGCGAGCTGCGCGCCACCGCCGCAGT
>JANOKY010000577.1:0-2633 GCA_031419635.1 Burkholderiales bacterium
AGCCCTTGCGCGTGCCAGTCAGGCCCATGATCGCGCGCAGCGTGCTGGTGCGACCGGCGCCATTGCGGCCGAGCAAGGTGACAACTTCACCTTCCTGCACATCGAAGGTCACGCCGTGAAGCACGTGCGACTCGCCGTACCAGGCGTGCAGATCCTTGACTTCGAGCATGGCGGGCATCAGTGGGCCCCTTTCAGCTCGGCATCGGCGCTGCCCATGTAGGCCTCGATCACCGCCGGGTTTTTCGACACCACCTCATACGGCCCTTCAGCCAGCGTGGCGCCTCGCTGCAGCACCGTGATGGTGTCGGCGATGCTGGCCACCACGCTCATGTTGTGCTCGACCATCAGCACGGTGCGGTTGGCGGCCACCTTCTTGATCAACTGGCGAATGCGGTCGACATCCTCCAGGCCCATGCCCTGGGTCGGCTCGTCGAGCAGCATCAGCTCGGGGTCCATCGCCAGCGTGGTGGCGATCTCGAGCGCGCGCTTGCGGCCATAGCTCAACTCCACCGTCGGCGTGGTGGCATACGCGTCCAGGTCGACCTCGCGCAGCAGCTCGTGCACGCGGTCGTTGAGCGGATCGAGGCTGCGCTCGGCGCGCCAGAAGTGGAACGAAGTGCCGAGCTTGCGCTGCAAGGCCACGCGCACGTTTTCCAGCACGGACAGGTGCGGGAACACCGCTGAAATCTGAAACGATCGGATGATGCCGCGCCGCGCAATGTGCGCCGGCGCCTCGCGGGTGATGTCGATGCCGTTGAACAGGATCTGCCCGGCGGTGGGCGTGATGAACTTGGTCAGCAGGTTGAAGCAGGTGGTCTTGCCGGCGCCGTTGGGGCCGATCATGGCGTGGATCGTGCCGCGGCGAACCTGCAGGTTGACCTGGTCGACCGCGACAAAGCCCTTGAACTCCTTGGTCAGGCCGCGCGTTTCGAGGATGACGTCGTTGCTCATGAATGCCGGGCAGTCTAATGGCTCGATGCGGCAACCACTTCCGGCGGCGCCTGCACCAGTTCAATCAAAACACCTTCACCGCCAACAGGGTATTCGGCATTCCCCTTGGGGTGGATGAAACAGACATCGTGGCCGGCTGCACCTTTGCGGATGCCGCCGGGCGCAAAGCGCACACCGTGGGCCGTCATCCAGGCCACCGCTTGTGCCAGGTCATCGACCCACAGGCCGACATGGTTCAGCGGCGTGGCGTGCACTGCCGGCTTCTTGTCGGGGTCGAGCGGCTGCATCAGGTCGACCTCGACCGCATGCACGCCGACCCCCAGCGCACAGATGTCTTCATCGACGTTTTCGCGCTCGCTGACGAACGTGCTCTTGACTGCCAGGCCGAGGACATCGACCCACAGCGCGCGCAGGCGCTGCTTGTCAGGCCCGCCGATGGCGATCTGCTGGACACCGAGTACCTTGAAGGGCTTGTCGTTCATTGGAAGCTCAGGATCGGTTGATCAACGGCCAGGCTCTCGCCCTTCCTGGCCAACAGCTCACCCACCGTGCCGTCGGTGGCCGCGATGAGGATGTTTTCCATCTTCATCGCCTCGATCACGGCCAACTTTTCGCCCGCCAGCACCTTCTGCCCCGGCACCACACTGACGTCGGCCAGCAGGCCCGGCATGGGAGAGAGCAGGAACTTGCTCAGGTCGGGCGGCGCCTTGTGCGGCATCAGCTTCAACAGCTCGGCTGCGCGCGGCAGCAGCGCCAGGGTATCGATCCGTGCGCCGTTGTGGGCTACGCGGATCGCCAGCGGGTTCTTCATGCCGCCGCGCTCGACCTGGGCCGTGAAGGCCTGGCCGTTGCAGGTGCCGACCATCAGGATGTCGCCGAGCTTGGAGTCGCTCTGGATTGCGAAGTGGCGCTCGCCGATGACCACGTCAGCCTTGCCCGACACTGGCTCGAACTCGTCGATGCGGACATCGTGGTGGGTGTGAGCGCCTGCGGCGTCGAGCACCACCACCACCAGGTCCGGCAAGGCCTTGACGCCATGCCCGGGCAACTGGCCGCTGATGCCGGCCGAGCGTTCGCGCGCCTTGCGCCGCACGAAGGCGGCCAACGCGACCAGGAACAGCGGGTCGTCGTGGGCCACGTCGGCGGCAGAGAACCCTTGTCCGTAATGCTCGGCAATGAAGCCGGTGTTGAAGTCACCCGCCACGAAGTGCGGGTGCGCCAGCAGTGCCGCCTGGAACGGGATGTTCGACGAGATGCCGCGGATCACGAAGGCGTTGAGCGCCTCGCGCATCTTGGCGATCGCATCAAAACGGTCGCGGCCGTGCACGATCAGCTTGGCGATCATCGAGTCGTAATACATCGGGATCTCGCCGCCTTCGTAGACGCCGGTGTCCACCCGCACGCCACCGAATTCCCGTTTGTCCTGAGGTATCGAAGGACGCCGATCGCCCTGAGCCTGTCGAAGGGCCTGAGGTATCGAAGGACCGGCCGCCTCCATCGTCTGCGTCGGCGGCTGGTATTGCACCAGCCGCCCGGTCGACGGCAGGAAGCCGCGAAACGGGTCTTCGGCATTGATGCGGCATTCCATCGCCCAGCCTTGCCGCGGGATCTGCGCCTGCGTGAACGGCAGCGCCTCGCCGGCCGCCACGCGGATCATCAGCTCGACCAGGTCCAGCCCGGTG
>JANOKY010000578.1:0-3689 GCA_031419635.1 Burkholderiales bacterium
CGTTGCACATCGTCGACGCGCGCGCCCGGTGCCAGCCACAGCGCCAGGTCGTTGCTGCGTTCGTCGCCGGTCAAGCGCTGGTAGCTGGCGCTGTCGATCGCGATGGCGCCGAACTGGCGCGCGTAATCGCGCCAGACGCCGAGCACCTGCACGCGCAATGTCGTGGCGCCGATCGGCAAGTCCAATGTGCCGCCGGGCGCGGCACCATACAACGCGGCCAGGGCTTCGCTGACATAGACGCCCGGCAGCGCGCCGGCTGGCAGGGGCGCCGTCAACAACGGCAGGCTGCGCGTTGGGTCACCCAGCGGCCGTGCGATCAGGCTCACCGCGGGCCGCGCGGCGTCGAGCACCAGTGCGCGCGTGCGCGAGGCTTCGACGCGGGCTACCCCCGGCAGCGCGGCCACCGCGGCGGCAAAGCCGGGCGGCAGGAAGGCCTGGTCGCTGGCCGCGCTGCTGGCGGCGGTGCGCACATACAGGTCGGCTGGCAGCACCTGGTCGAGCCAGCGCGACACGCCGTCGCGAAAGCTCGCCACCATCACCGTCAGCGCGACGGCCAGCGCCAGGCTGGCGACCACGCCGGCCACGGCGACGGTGGCAGCGTCGCGCTCATGGCGCGCGCGCTGCAAGGCCAGCAAGGCCAAGGGCGACGAGGGCGCCGCAGCACGCGACAGCAGTGCATTGATCAAGGCCGGCACGCAGGCAATGCCGCCGACGAGCAGCAAGGCCACCGAGGCGTAGGCGGCGATCGGCAGGCCCGCGATCGGCGGTGCCAACGCCAGCAGCGCCCCCGCGGCCAGCAGCAGCGGCCCGCGCCACCACGGCGCCGCGCGGTGTTGCGTGCCGCCCAAGCCCTTCAAGGCCTGCGCCGGTGCGAGCGCAGCCGCCTGCCGCGCCGGCAGCCAGCCGCCGACCATCGCCGCGGCAGTGCCGAGCAGCGCAAAGCCCACGGCGCCGGGCCAGGAGAACGCCAGCACCGGAGCCACACCGGGGAAGTAGCCGCCGCCGAGGTCGCCGGCCAACCATTGCAGCGCGGCCTGCGCCAGCAACGTGCCGGCGGCCACACCGACCACGCTGCCCGCCACCCCGAGCACGGCGCACTCGGCCAACACCAAGCGGCCACGCTCGGCGGCCGAGAGGCCGAGCACACCGAGCAAGGCCAGGCCCGGCGTGCGTTGCGCCACCGCCAAGGCCAGTACCGAAAAGACCAGGAAGGCGCCGACGAACAGCGCCACCAGGGCCAGCACCGTGAGGTTGACGCGGTAGGCGCGCGAGACATTGGCCACGCGCTCGGCTGCGTCGTCGGCCGCGGCGATCGTCCAACCTGTTGGCAGGCTGCTCTTCAGTGACTGCGCGCGCGCACCGGCGGCCAGACGCAGGTCGATGCGTGTCAGTCGGCCGTCGAAGGCGAAATGCGATTGCGCGCCGGCGATGTCGATCACGGCCAGCGCAGCGCCGGCCGCGGCCACGCTGCCGGCCACGCGCAGCGGCACCGTGGCCAGGCCATGCTGCACCTGCAGCGTGTCGCCGGGCCGCAGCGCCAGGCGCTGCTGCGCGCTGGCGTTGAGGAACACGGCATCGGGGTCGAGCAGCAGCGTGCGCTCGTTGGCGTCGGCCGCCCGCGGCAACAGCGCTGGCGCAACCGCCGCGACCTGCAAGGCATCGACACCGACCAGCTTGAGCGCCACGCGCCGGCCGTCGCGGCCGATCGCATAGCTGTCGATCTCGACGACGGGGCTGGCCAGCGTGATCGCAGCCTGCATGGCCAGCGCATCGACCAGAGCGTCGTCGCAGCCTTCGCGCCGCGTGCACACCAACACCGCATCGGGTTCACCATTGGCCGCGCGCACCGCCGCAGAAAACTCGGCCAGCGCCGACTGGTTGATCAAGTGCACCGAGAACGCCAGGGCCACGCCCAGGGCCACGGCCAGCAGCGCCATGGCCTGGCGCAGCGGGTGGGCGCGCCACTCGGGCAGCGTCAATGTGCCCAGCAGCGTGATGAGGCCTGCACCTCGCCCTCCCCCAGCCAGGGGTGGCGCTGGAGCGGGGGTGAATGCAGGCCGTGTCATGCCGCTTCGATTCCCCGCGCCGTCAACCGCAACACGCGATCGGCCCGCGCAGACGCCGCTTTGGAATGCGTCACCAACACGCAAGCCGCGCCCTCGGCACGCACCTGCGAGGCCAGCAACACGATCACCCGCTCGGCGGTCTCGGGATCGAGGTTGCCGGTCGGCTCGTCGGCCAGCACCAGCGGCGGCCGGTGCACGAGTGCGCGCGCGATCGCGACGCGCTGCAACTGGCCCCCCGACAGCGTGCGCGGCAGCCGTGCGTCGAAGCCGGCCAGCCCGACCGCAGCCAGCATATGGGCCACGCGAGCCGCGTCGGGGCGGCCGAGCAGCAGCAGCGGCAGCGCGATGTTCTGCGCCACCGTCAGGTGCGGCAGCACATGAAAGGCCTGGAACACGAAGCCGACATGGGCCCGGCGCCAATGTGCCAGCGCCGTGTCATCAAGACCCTGCAAGGCGCGGCCCGCCAGTTCGACACGGCCGGCGCTCGGCACATCCAGACCGGCCAGCGCATTGAGCAGCGTCGACTTGCCGACCCCCGATTCACCGAGCACGGCCACCACTTCGCCCTGCGCGACGTCGAACGACACCTGCTCGAACACCGGCGCATCACCATAGCGCTTGGCCAGGTGCTCGACGCGTAGCAACACGCCGCTCACGGGTCGCGCCAGTGGTCGATGAACCTCGTCACCTGGCCCACCACGTCGTCACCATCGCAGGCCACGATGCTGCGCTGCATGCCGCGCAGCCAGGTCAACTGGCGCTTGGCCAACTGGCGCGTGGCGGCGACGGCGCGTTCGCGCACCACCGCATGCAGGGCGTCGCCGTCGAGGCCTTCGTCCAGCGCCGTCCAGGCCTGGCGATAGCCGACGCAGCGCATTGACGGCAGGCCGGCGTGCAGGTCGCCGCGCGCGCGCAAGCCACGCACTTCGCCCAGCAAGCCCTGCGCAAGCATCGCGTCGAAGCGCGCCGCGATGCGCTCGTGCAACCAAGGTCGCGACAGCGGTTCGAGTGCGATCAGCGCGGCCGGCTGCGCCGCGCGTGGCGCGGTGTGAAAGCTCGACAAGGTGCGCCCGCTGATGCGAAAGACTTCGAGTGCGCGGCCGATGCGCTGCGCGTCGGTGGGCGGCAAGCGCGCCGCGCTGGCCGGGTCGACGCGAGCGAGTTCGGCGTGCAGCGCCGGCCAGCCGCGGGCAAAGGCCTGCGCTTCGAGCTTGGCGCGCACGGCCGGGTCGGCGGCGGGCAGGGCATCCAGGCCGTCGCTGAGGATCTTGAAATACAGCATCGTGCCACCGACCAGCAACGGCAGGCGGCCGCGGCCATTGATCTCATCGACCAGGCGCGTTGCGTCGGCCGCGAACTGTGCCGCCGAGTAGGCTTCGCGCGGGTCGAGGATGTCGATCAAGTGGTGCGGCACTGTGGCGCGCTCGGTCGCGCTCGGCTTGGCCGTGCCGATGTCCATGCCACGGTAGATCAGGGCCGAATCGACGCTGATGATCTCGATCGGCACGCGCTCGGCCAAAGCCAGCGCCACCGCACTCTTGCCACTGGCCGTGGGGCCCGCCAACCCAATCCACCGCGGCGCCGTCATCTCATTGACTCCATGTTGAAACTTGCCAGTCACGT
>JANOKY010000579.1:0-7387 GCA_031419635.1 Burkholderiales bacterium
CCTGCTGGTGGCCGCATTGCAAGGTGCGCTCGGCGGCCTGGCGTTCTGGTTCCTCGGCGTCAACGGCGCCCTGCTGTGGACCGTGTTGATGGCCTTCCTGTCGCTGCTGCCGGCCGTCGGTGCGGCCCTGGTGTGGGCGCCGGTGGCCCTGTACTTCCTGCTCAGCGGCGCGATCTGGCAAGGCCTGGCGCTGGTGGCCTGGGGCGTGCTGGTGATCGGCCTGGTCGACAACCTGCTGCGCCCGATCCTGGTCGGCAAGGACACGCGCATGCCCGACTATGTGGTCATGACCACCACCCTGGGCGGCATGGCGGTGTTCGGCATCAACGGCTTCGTGCTCGGTCCGGTGATCGCGGCGATGTTCATCGCCGTGTGGCACATCTACGGGACGACGCGAGCGCCACCACCGCCATGAGCCGCGCCCTCGCGGCGCCGGCTACAGAAACGGCCGCCGGCCGGCGCAGGAATCGCTGCGGGCGTCGGGCGACTGCGGGTCGTGCCGCTTGCGCAGGCTGCCTTCCCAGTTGCAGCCGATCGACAGGCAGCGGTAGCGGCGCACCGGCACCACCACGCTGATCATGAAATCCAGCGTGCGCCGCGGGATGCGATCGGTGCTGCCGTCGCAGCGCGGGCAAGCCGGCGGGCTCAGGCGTTGCGCCACTGGACCCGGGTATCGCATGTCAGCGCGCGGAGATGGATTCACGTCAAGACCCCTGCAGGTGTTGGGGCCGCAAAGCAGCCACAGACGCAAGCTAAGGCATCGAATCCGCTCCGTCTGTTCGACAGCGAACACAAGTGTCAGCACCTGTTCGCGGCCCACGCGAGTGATCGCAAGTCCGCATCAGCGCTGTCGACCACGCCTGCGGCTGAGCAGCAGCGCCAAACCGACGGCGGCCAGTACCAGGTAGTTCAACAGCAGGAACCACGGCGTGTTCCAGGCCAGGCCGTCGAAGCCGCGCTGGCTGAACGGGTAGAGCACGGGCGCCGGGTAGTACGCCGCCGAATGGGTGAAGACGTCGATGACGATGTGCGACCACCAGCCCAGCAGCGGCAGCCACAGCGTGCGGCGCAGTGCCCACAGCCCGAGCGTCACCGCGCCGGCCACCACCGCACTGTGCATGACGCAGTGCAGGTGCCACGACCACTGCGCCACCAGCGGTGGCAATACGGCCTCCTGGCCGGGCACGGCGATCGCCACCGCGCGCAGCGCTGCGAACGTGCCATCACTGAGCAGCCACCAGCCGATGACGGGCAGCAGGTGCGGAATGTCGGGCAAGGCCGCCATTGCCAGCGTCAGCACCACCGTGCACGTTGCGATGACCCAGCGTCGCCGCGCCAACACCAGGCCGGCACCGGCCCACAAGGTGTGCGCGACGATGTCCACCGCTACAGCGCCACATTCAGCCCGCGCGCACCGCCGTGCCGCGCAGGCGCAAGGCGTTGGCGATCACCGAGACCGAGCTCAGGCTCATCGCCAGCGCCGCGATCATCGGCGACAGCAGCCAGCCGGTGAATGGGAACAGCACGCCGGCGGCCAGCGGCACACCCAGGGCGTTGTAGACGAAGGCGAAGGCCAGGTTCTGCTTCATGTTGGCAATGGTCTCGTTCGAGATCGCGCGGGCCTGGGCGATGCCGCGCAGGTCGCCCTTCACGAGGGTGACCTGCGCGCTGTTCATCGCCACGTCGGTGCCGGTGCCCATCGCCACACCGACATCGGCACGCGCCAATGCCGGCGCGTCGTTGATGCCGTCGCCGGCCATCGCAACGACGCGGCCTTCGCGCTGCAAAGCTTCCACCAGGGCCAGCTTGTCGGCCGGCTTGACCTCGCCGTGGACTTCGTCGATGCCGAGTTTGGCCGCCACCGCCTTGGCCGTCGTCAGGCCGTCGCCGGTGGCCATGATCACGCGCAGGCCGCTGGCCTTGAGCGTCGCCAGGGCCTGGGCGCTGCTGGCCTTGACCGGGTCGGACACCGCCAGCAGGCCGGCGGCTTGGCCGTCGATGGCCAGGTGCATCACGCTGGCGCCCTCGGCACGCAGGGCTTCGGCCTGCGCCTTCAGTGCGTCAACAGCGATGCCGAGTTGGGTCATCAGGGCCGTGTTGCCAAGGGCCAATGCCTTGCCGCCGACGCTGCCGCGCACACCCATGCCGGTGCTCGACTCGAAGCCCTCGCACCTGTCCAGGGCCAGGCCGCGCTCGCGCGCCGCGGCGACGATGGCGGCGGCCAAGGGATGCTCGCTGCCCTGGTCGAGGCTGGCGGCCAGGCACAGCACTTCGTCTTCGGTGAAGCCGGGCGACGCGACCACGCGGTCGAAGCGCGGCTTGCCTTCGGTGAGGGTGCCGGTCTTGTCGACGATCAGCGTATCGACCTTGCGGAAGTTCTCGATCGCCGCCGCGTCGCGGAACAGCACGCCCTGTGTGGCCGCCTTGCCGGTGGCCACCATGATCGACATCGGCGTGGCCAGGCCCAGTGCGCAGGGGCAGGCGATGATCAGCACGGCCACGGCATTGATCAGGCCGTAGACCCAGCTCGGTTCGGGGCCAAAGAATCCCCAGGCGATAAACGTCAGCAGCGCGATGGCCACCACGCTGACAACGAAGTACCCCGCCACGCGGTCGGCCATGCGCTGCATCGGCGCACGCGAGCGCTGCGCCTGCAGCACCATCTGCACGATGCTGGCCAGCACCGTCTGCGCGCCGACCTTCTCGGTGCGCATCACCAGCGCGCCGCTGGTGTTGAGCGTGGCACCGATCAGCTTGTCGCCCGCGCGCTTGGACACCGGCATCGGCTCGCCGGTGAGCATCGATTCATCGACCGCGCTGGCGCCCTCGGTGACCACGCCATCCACCGGCACCTTCTCGCCGGGGCGCACGCGCAGGGTGTCGCCGACATGCACATGGGTGAGTGGGATGTCTTCCTCGGTGCCATCGGCGTTGATGCGCCGCGCCGTCTTCGGCGCCAGGCCGAGCAGCGACTTGATGGCGGCCGAGGTCTGCGAGCGCGCCTTCAATTCGAGGATCTGGCCGAGCAGGGTCAGCGAGATGATCACCGCGGCCGCCTCGAAGTACACAGCCACCCGCCCCATCGACAGGAACGAGGCCGGGAACACCTGCGGCGCGACGGTGGCCACCACGCTATAGACGAATGCCGCGCCGGTGCCCAGGCCGATCAGGGTCCACATGTTCGGGCTGCGGTTGACGATCGACTGCGCGCCGCGGACGAAGAATGGCGCGCCGGCCCAGAGCACGATCGGCAGCGCCAGCACCAGTTCGATCCAGCTCTGCGCAGCCATCTCGAACCAGCCCAGCCTGTGGCCGAACATCGCCAGCAAGGTGACGACAACAGTCAGCGGCAGAGTCCACCAGAAGCGGCGCTTGAAGTCGACCAGTTCGGGGTTCTCGCCCTCGTCCAGCGTGGGCAGCAGCGGCTCCAGTGCCATGCCGCTTTTGGGGCAGGCGCCGGGGCGGTCCTGCCGCACCTCGGGGTGCATCGGGCAGGTGTAGATGCCCGAAGCGGCGGCTGGCTCGGGGGTCGCTGGCGGGGGCTCCGCGGCGCCCGAGCTGCGCGCAAACTTGGCCGGCGCCGCGGCGAACCTGGCTTTGCAGTTGGCACTGCAGAAGTACACCATCCTGCCCTCGTGCTGTAGCGAGTGGAAGGACTTGGGCGTCACCGCCATGCCGCAGACGGGATCCTTCTGTGCGGCTGCCGACGGTGGTGCCGCAGCGTTGTCGAGCACAGGCAGCGCAGGCCGATCCATGCTTTCACGCGTTCCTCGCGGCCGGCGGCGCGATCAGCGCAGCGCGCACCCGCTCGAGCCGGGCGCGAACCTCGGTGGCGACGTTGCCGACCTCGGCGTTGCTGGTCATCTGCATCACCGCCACCGGGTCCATGAAACCGACCACCAAGCGGCCATCGGCCTCCTCGCGCACGACCACGTTGCACGGCAGCAGCAGGCCAATGTCGGGCTCGGCGACGAGGGCGCGGTGCGCCAGCGGCGGGTTGCAGGCGCCCAGGATGCAGTAGGGCGGCACGTCGACGCCGAGCTTGGCTTTCATCGTCGCCTGCACGTCGATCTCGGTCAGGACACCGAAGCCTTCGGCCTTCAGCGCCGCGGTCACCGCGGTGATCGCTGCCGCGAAGCTCTGGCTCGGCAGGACGCAGTGAAAGCCGTAGCGCGAAGGAGCGGGTGTGGACACAGTGGGTTGGGTCGAAGTCATCGCATCGCCCTCAGGGTTTGGCGGCAGGCATCGGCATGCGCTGCGCCATCATGTCCATCATCATCTGCATCATCTCCATGTGCTGCATCATCATCTTGTGATGCTGGGCCATCTCGGCCGACATGCCCTTCGAGTCGCCCATGGCGGCCATGCTCTTCATCATGCCCATTCCGCCCTGCATGGCCTTCATGTGCTCGGCCATCAGCGCCTGGCGCTCGTCAGCGGTCTTGGCGTTCATCATTTTGCCGTGCATCTCGCGCATGGTCTTCATCTGCACCTGCATCGCGGCCATGTGTTCGGGGCTGGCCATGCCCTGGCTCATCGCGCCGCCCATCGGCATGGCGGCCGGGGCGGTGGTGCAGGCGATCAAGCTGCTGGCGCTGGCCAGGACAAGGGACAGGGCAATGATTCGCAAGGGGGTCATGACGGAATCCTGGGTTTGTCGTGGGTTGGGAGGGGCGGTACATCGTTGGAAAGAAAAACACGGTGCATGGGCCAGGCTCGGGGCGAGACCAACTCACTTGCGCTTGATGACCCAGACCGCGAAAGCGATGACCAGAGCAACCAGCACCACCGGCATCCACATGCCGCCGTAGCCGCCCATCCAGCCACCGCCCCAGGTGCCACCCATCATGTTGCCGTTCTGCGCCAAAGCGGCGCTGCTGACCCACAGCGGCGCCGCAGCCAAGGTGAAGGTTCGCAAGGTGTTCATGGGGGCTCTGGATGCGTCTGCGACGAAGGCCGCTGCACTGCGGGATACTGTACCGCCTACCTGCCAGCGTCTGTGCGACAGCGAACGCAGCCGGGCGCGATGGCTGCACAGGCATTCAGCGTTGGCCATGGTCACGGCGCAGCGCGCCGATGGCGGCGAAGAGCATGCCGGCGATGCCGGCAACGATCATGGCTTCGCCCAGACGGTGATGCCAGCCGTCCATCGGCGTCAGCAACAGCAGCGAGCCGCTGATCACCAGCGCCGCGTAGCTCACGGCCCGGGCCAGCCGCTCGAGGTTTCGGCTGGCGCGGGCGCCCAGGGCTTCCATGGCCGGCAGCCGGCCCAGGTCGCCTTCGGCCAGGCGTCGCAGCACGCGGCGCGTGTCGCCGGGCGCATCGATGACCAGGCGCTCCATGTCGCGCGCAAGCTGGGTCGATTTGTCCTTGACCCGCTCCGGCGCGAAATGCTGCGCCGTCAGGCGAGCGATCTGCTCGCGAAACGAGGCCATGTAGTCGTGGTGCGGGTCGAGGTGGCCGATCATCGATTCCAGGATGACGAAGGCGCGCGTCAGCAGCACGAACTCGGCCGGGTTGTGCACGCCGTTGCGGCTGCCGGCACTGGCCAGCGAATCGAAGGCATCGCCGATCGATACCTCGGCCAGCTTGGTCTTGCGGATTTCGTACAGCGCGGCCTTCATGTCGGTCAGCAGGCCCGCGCGGTTGACGTTGGCGCCGGCCGCGGCCATTTCGAGGTAGGCCTCGGTGGCGGCCCGGGCATCGCCCTTGACGACGGCTTCTAGCAGCAGCGCCAGCGAATCGCGCATCGGCTCGTCGAGCTCGCCGGTATTGCCGAAATCGAGCAGCGACAGCCGCCCGTCGGGCAGGACGAAAACATTGCCGGGATGCGGGTCGGCGTGAAACAGGCCTTCCTCGAAGATCGTTTGCAGCATCAGCTTGACGAGGGTGTCCATCGACCGCGCCATCGCTTCCGGGTGCCGCTTGGCGTATTGGTCGATCCGTTCGCCGGCCGAGAACTCCAGCGTCAGCACGGCGCCCTTGGACAGCGGCATCACGACATCGGGAATCCAGAGGTCCGGAAAGTCGACCAGCGCAGTGCGAAAGAGCACGATGGACCGCGCTTCGCGACCGAAATCGATTTCGCGCTTCAAGCTGCTGTCGAACTCGCGCACCACGCGAGGCAGATCGAGCGCACGCAGGCGAGGAAAGAGCCTTTCGCCCAAGGCCACCAGGTAGGTCAGCGCCGCCATGTCGGTGGCGATGATGGCCGCCAGGCCCGGCCGCTGCACCTTCACTGCCACCCGCCGTCCCTCCTGCGTGGTGGCCTCATGAACCTGGGCGATCGTGGCAGCGGCCAGCGGCGTGGCGTCGAACGATGAAAACAGCCGCGTCAACGGCGCGGCCAGATCCCGCTCGACCGTTGCGCGCAGCGTGTCGAGGTCCATCGGCGGCAACTCGTCGTGCAGCAACTCCAGCTCATCGATGTAGGCCGCCGGCAGCAGGTCGCGCCGCATCGCCAGCACCTGGCCGAACTTGAGGAAGACCAGCCCCAGTTCCTCGAAGGCTTCGCGCAGCTCTTTGGGCGTCGGCCAGTGTCGCTGGCCGAACAAGGCCCCCAGGATCTTGTGGCGGGCCAGCACGCGCAGGATCTGGAACAACCGCGGCAGGGCTCGCAGCCCGCTGCTCCTCTTTGCGCCGGCTACTTCAGCCATGCGCAACTCTCAGCACACATGCGCAGGAGGACTGCGGCGTCACTGTTGAAAACTCAGTTCGTACGGTGATGTTGCATTTCAATGGTTGAACCAGGGCGGCACGGCATTCGCTTGCGGGCTGTTGAAGTCAGTGCAAGAACCTGAGAGCTACAACTCCGCCATGGCAGGGTGCGCGCGTCGCGGACCGCGCGACTGTGCGCTGGGGTACACAGGAACGCCAGACCCGCATCGGGATCGCCGCCGCGTCGTCCACCGAACAGACGGCGATGGATGCGACTGCTACCCTTGTACGAACCATCGGCACCGATCGCCCGCTCCCTCAACATCGTGGCTCGCAACAAACCGTGAACGCTGCCTTGCTCGCGCCGCACCGTGGGGCGCCCATCGACGCGCTCAACAGCGAATGCTTCTGCTTCAGTCTCGACAAGGATGCGCTGGCCCGCGTGCTCGGTCTGGTACAGCAGGAACGGCGATTCGCGGCCGGGCAGCATCGTGAAGCTGGCCGCAGTGGCGCGCAGCTTCAGCGGCCCGGCGACGTCGAGCACCCCGAACGGCCCGCTGGCCACGGGGACGAACAGCTTCTGCTGGAAATTCGCCGAAGCCACCGGATCGAACGGATAGTGGCGAAACGGCCCACCGGCCAGACCTTGCGAGCCGCGCGAACCGTAGACCATCGACGCGGCCGCGCCGACGCCAACTGCGGCCGCCACACCGGCAAACTGAAACAACGC
>JANOKY010000580.1:0-1864 GCA_031419635.1 Burkholderiales bacterium
CTGTTCGATGCGCGCGAGCCCTGCGGCGCGCAGGCCAACATGGCGAAGTACCTCGCCGCGAAGGCAAGCTGGGAGGCCGCGAACGCCTGCATCCAGTTCCACGGCGGCTTCGGCTTTGCGGACGAATACGACGTCGAGCGCAAGTTCCGCGAGACCCGTCTGTACCAGGTGGCGCCGATCTCGACCAACCTGATCCTGTCGTACGTGGCGGAGCATGTGCTGGGGCTGCCGAGGTCGTTTTAATGGCTTTGATCGGAAAGAGCGCAAAGGAACGCGAAGGGCAGCAGGAGGAAGTCTTGCAGAAATCCCTTTGCGCTCTTTGCGTCCTTTGCGTTCTTTGCGGTCAAGAGAGAGCCCTCGACTCACGCCAACATTGAGAGAAAAGCATGCACCCCCTCGAAGGCATCACCGTCGTCACGCTCGAACATGCGATCGCCGCGCCGTTCTGCACGCGTCAGCTCGCCGATCTGGGTGCGCGCGTCATCAAGGTCGAGCGGCCCAGCGTCGGCGACTTCGCACGCGCCTACGACACGCGTGTGCACGGCCTGGCGTCGCACTTCGTGTGGACAAATCGCTCGAAAGAAAGCCTGACGCTCGACCTGAAACACGCCGCCGCGCCCGAGGTGCTGGCGCGCCTGCTGGCGAACGCCGACGTGCTGGTGCAGAACCTCGCGCCGGGTGCGGCGGCGCGCCTCGGCCTGTCGTATGAAGCGCTGCACGCCCCGCACCCGAAGCTCATCGTCTGCGACATCTCCGGCTATGGCGACGACCCCGCAGCGCCCGGCCCGTACCGCGACAAGAAGGCCTACGACCTGCTGATCCAGAGCGAGGCCGGCTTCCTGTCGATCACAGGCTCACCCGATGAGCCAGCCAAGGCGGGCTGCTCGATTGCCGACATCGCGGCCGGCATGTATGCCTACACCAACATCCTGGCCGCGCTGATGCAGCGCGGCAAGACCGGCCTGGGCTGCCGCATCGACGTGTCGATGCTGGAGAGCATGGTCGAGTGGATGAGCTACCCGCTGTACTACGCCTTCGACGGCGCCGCGCCGCCGCCGCGCGCCGGCGCATCGCACGCCACCATCTACCCCTACGGCCCGTTCACCGCCGGCGACGGCCGCACCGTGATGCTGGGCTTGCAGAACGAACGCGAGTGGCAACTGTTCTGCGCCAAGGTGTTGATGCAGCCGGCGCTCGCCACCGATGAGCGCTTCAACGCGAATGCCAAGCGCGTCGCCGCGAAGCCGGAGCTCAAGGCCCTCATCACCGAGGCCTTCGCCGGCCTGACGCTCGACCAGGTCGTGGCCCGTCTCGAAGACGCGCAGATCGCCAATGCCAGCGTGAACACGATGAGCAATGTGTGGGCGCACCCGCAATTGAAGGCGCGCGACCGCTGGGTGCCGATCGACACGCCCGCCGGCCCGGTGCCGGCGCTGCGGCCACCGGGCATGCCCGACAGTTTCGATGCCCGCATGGACGCCGTGCCAGCACTCGGCCAGCATGCCGATGCGATCCTCGCCGAGCTGGGTTACGGCGCGAGCGAGATCGCGCGCCTGCATGCCGACGCCGCCATTTGAAGGAGATCACGCGATGAGCGACCCTGATCCGCAAGACCCGCAAGACCCGACCGGCCAACTTGCCGACTTCGCCGCCGGCCTGCAGTTCGCGGCCATTCCCGACGCCGTCGTGCGCCGCACCGAGGACCTGTTCCTCGACTGGTTCGCCTCGGCGCTGGCCGGCAAGGGCGCGCGCCCGGTCGAGGCCATCGCGCGCTTCATCGAAGCGATGGGCCCGGGCGAGCGCGAACAAGGCCCGAGCGAAGTGCTGATCCATCGCCGTGGCAGCAGCCCGCTGGTGGCGGCCA
>JANOKY010000581.1:0-3616 GCA_031419635.1 Burkholderiales bacterium
GCTGCCGCTCAAGTTCGTGATCTATGACGACCAGAGTGTGCCCGCCACCGCGCTCGCCTTGTACGAGAAGATGGCGACGGTCGACAACGTCGACTTCTTCGTCGGCCCCGACTGGTCGTCGCTCGGCGGGCCGGTGCCGCCGGTGGCCGACAAGCACAAGATCCCGATGGTGATGGCCAACGTGGCCACGCCGTCGGTCTACGACCGCGGGCTGAAGTACATCTGGGGCACGCCCTTCCCCGTGGTGCCGCGCTGGTCGGAGCGCTACTTCGACATGATCTCGAAGGTCAGCCCGAAGCCGCAATCGATCTACTTCGTCACCCACGACAACCCGGTGATGAAGGGCATCACCGCCACCTGGAGCAAGAAGGCCGAGACCCAGGGCCTCAAGGTGCTGGGCAACGAGACCTTCTCGCCCGAGCTGAAGGACTTCACGGCGCTAATCGCCAAGGTGCGCGCCGCCAAGGCCGACATCGTCTACATCAGCTCGTTCGACAACGCCTCGGTGCCGCTGGTGCAGCAGATGCGCCAGTTGAAGGTGCGCGCGATGGACGTGCACCACACGATGCTGACCGGCTCGCTGGCGCGCCAGGTGGGCGCCGACATCGAGGGCATGACCGGCGAACTGAGCTGGTACCCCGGCATCAAGGGGGCCTACAGCGACCTGGTCGAAACCGTGATGAAGCGCTCGGACGTGACGATGTTCGACTACATCTGGACGCTCGGCCGGCTGACGTCTTACCTGACGATGATCCAGGGGATCGAGAAGGCCGGCGTGGTCGACCGCGAAAAGGTCAAGGAGGCGCTGTTCAAGGCCACGGTCAAGTCGCCTGCCGGCGACGTGACCTTCGACGAGCGCGGCTTCCCCGACACCGGCGCCTTCACGGTGCAGATCCAAAGCGGCAAGGTCGTCGTGGTCTGGCCGCCCGAGGTCGCCACCGGCAAGGTGGTCTGGCCGTCGCCGACCTGGCAACAGGCGCAGTGAGGCCAGCATGGGCTTCGAGGTCCTCCTCCAGGTGCTCATCGGTGGCGTGCTGCTCGGTGGCCTGTACGCGCTCGTTGCGTTCGGGCTGTCGCTCATCTACGGCGTCGTGCGCATCCTCAACTTCGCCCACGGCACGCTGCTCGCGGTCAGCGGCGTGCTGGCCAGCCTGGCGTTCAGCGCCTGGGGCATGCACCCGCTGATGATCGCCGCGCTGCTGGCGCCGCTGATGTTCGTCTGCGCCTACGGCTACTACCACCTGCTGTTGCGGCCACTCGCCAAGCGCAGCCATTTCGAGGCCACGGTCGGAACGGTGCTGGTGACCGTCGGCACCTTGATGATCCTGAGCGACCTGACTGCGAAAGCGGCCGGTGCGACGCAGCGCAACATCCAGCTGCGCCTGCCGGCCATCGAGTTCGGCGAGATCGTGATCTCGACCACGCAGTTGCTGATCCTCGCGGGCATCGTGTTGCTGACCGTCGTGATGCACCTGCTGCTCAAGCACACCTGGTTCGGCCGCGCGGTGCGCGCGGTGACGCAGGACGCGACCGGCGCCGAAATTTGCGGCGTGCAGAGCACCCGCATCAAGGCGCTGACCTTCGCGTTCGGCTCAGCCACGGTGGCGGTCGCCGCGGTGCTCTATGTGCTGTCGTTCCCGGTCGACCCGTACATGGGCTTCGGCCTCACGGTAAAGGCCTTCACGATCATCGTCGTCGGCGGCATCGGCAACTTGCCGGGCGCCTTGTTGGCGGGCGTGTTCCTGGGTGTGGCCGAAGGCCTGACCGGCCTGTACTGGAAGCCCGAATGGGCCCCCGCGCTGAGCGTCGTCGCGATGCTGTTGATCCTGGTGGCGTTTCCGAAGCGGGTGGGGGCCAGGGGATGAGCGCCACCACCGAGCGTGCGGTCCCCGCCCCGGCCGTGGCGCAGACGGGGAAGCGCGCCCAGGCGGCAGGCTGGCTGCTCGGCGCCGTGGCGATCGGCGCGCTCGCGGCGCTGCCCTTCGTCGGCAACGCCTACCTGACCACGTTCGCGTTCACCGGGCTGATCGCCTACATCCTGGCCCAGAGCTGGGACTGGGTGGCCGGCGAGATGGGCTATGTGAATCTGGGCCACTACTGCTTTTACGGCATCGGCGCCTACGGCTTTGCCATCGCGCTGACCGGCAACTGGCCATTCGTGGTGGCGGTGGTCTTCGCTTTGGTCGTCACCGGCCTGATCGCGTTGTTCCTGTCGGTGCCGCTGTTCCGGCTGCACGGCGACTACTTCGCGTTCGGCACCCTGGCCCTGCTGCCGCTGATGGAGGTACTGGCCTACAACCTCACGCCCATCACCAAGGGCGCCGATGGCATCGTGCTGCCGGTGGCGCAGGTGCTGCAACCGGCCTACCTGCTCGCGCTGGCAGCATGCGTGGTCACCTTGCTCGTCACGCTGCGAATCAACAGTGCGCGCTTCGGCTATGCGCTCAAAAGCATCCGCAACGACGAGCAGGTGGCCGAGACGGTGGGCGTGCGCATCGCGCCGGTGAAGCGCAATGTGCTCGTGCTCAGTGCGGTGTTCGGCGCGCTGGCCGGCGCCCTGCAGGCCTGGCAGTTGAGCTACATCGACCCCGCCACCGTGTTCGGCCTCAACGTCGCGCTGATTCCGGTGGCGATGGTGCTTTTCGCCGGGTCGGGCCTGCGCTGGGGGCCGCTGGTCGGCGTGGTGTTCTTGGCCAGCATGCAGCAATGGCTGCTCGTCAACGTGCAGGGCTACCAGGCCGCGCTGTATGGCCTGACCATCCTGCTGATCGGCCGCTTCATGCCCGGCGGTTTTCTGCGCGCGAAGTGGGTGCGCCGGGTGCCGCTCTTGTCTTCGCTGGCTCGCGAGCACCATGAGTACATCGGCGAGTCGGCAGCGCTTGCGCGCAGCAACGCCGACTTGCCGTTGCCCAGGCTCCCGGTCGATCGTCAGAAGCCTTTGATCGAGTTGCAGGACGTGCGCATGCAGTTCGGCGGCAACGTCGCGGTCAACGACATCAGCCTGAAGATCATGCAGGGCGAGATCGTCGGCCTCGTCGGCCCCAACGGCTCGGGCAAGACGACGCTCTTCAATTGCATTTCGCGTGTCTACACCCCCACCTCGGGTCGCGTGATGTTCGCCGGGCAGGACCTGAACCGGCTCGGCCGCGACCAGATCGCCCGGCTCGGCGTCGGCCGCACTTACCAGATTCCGCGCCCGTTCGGCGACCTGACGGTGCAGGAGAACATCGCGATCCCGCTGATGTTCGGCCACGATCCGCTCGCGCCGCGCGACGCGCTGCGCGAGGCACGCGCCTTCGTCGAGTACGCCGAGTTGTCTGCGCGCCTGTTCGACCGCGCCGATGCGCTGTCGATGCAGGAGAAGAAGGCGCTGGAGTTTGCCCGTGCGCTGGCCTGCAAGCCGCGGCTGCTGCTCGTCGACGAGGTGGCCTCCGGGCTCACTCCTGCCGAGGTGAAGCGCTTCGTCGAGCACATCCGCCACGTGCGCGACCGCTATGGCATCACGGTGATCTGGGTCGAGCACATCTTCTCGGCGCTGGAACAGGTGGTCGACCGCGTGATCGTGCTCGAACAAGGTTCGCTGATAGCCGACGGCGCGCTGTCGGACGTGGTCAAG
>JANOKY010000582.1:0-1661 GCA_031419635.1 Burkholderiales bacterium
GCCGTTGCCGTCGCACCAAGCGATCTGGCGCGACCATGCTTCAGCGAGGCTGAGAGTCATGGCAGCATTCGAACATGGCCCGAAAGACACCACATGCGGGAGAGACTCCGGCGACGCAGTGGCTGCGATCGCACGGCATCGCGTTCACGGAGCATCTCTACGACTACATCGAACTTGGCGGCACCGCCGAGTCAGCGCAGCAACTCGGCGTCGATGAACACGCCGTCATCAAGACGCTGGTGATGCAGGACGAACGCTCGCAGCCGCTGGTCGTGCTGATGCACGGCGACAAGCAGGTCAGCACGAAGAACCTGGCGCGTGCGCTTCAATTGAAGAGCGTCGAGCCCTGCAAGCCCGAGGTCGCGCAGCGCCACAGCGGCTACCTGATCGGCGGCACGTCGCCGTTCGGTTTCAAGCGCGCCGGTGTGCCGGTGGTCTTCGAGGCCAGCATCCTCGAGTTGCCGCGCATCTGCATCAACGGCGGGCGGCGCGGTTTTCTCGTCGGCATCGAGCCGAGGGTTTTGACCGACGTGCTCGGTGCGAAACCTGTCAATTGCGCGCTCTAAACTTCTCGCATGGATCTGTTGCCTCCCGCGCTGATGGTGCTCGCCGGCTACCTCGTCGGCTCGCTGTCGTTTGCCGTCATCGTCAGCCGTGGCATGGGCCTGGCCGATCCCCGGAGCTACGGCTCGGGCAACCCGGGCGCGACCAACGTGCTGCGTTCGGGCAACAAGGCGGCGGCGGTGACGACCTTGCTGCTCGACGCGTTGAAGGGCTTCGTGCCGGTGCTGCTGGCGCTGCGCTTCGGGCCCGCGTTCGGCTTGGGCGAAGGCACGGTCGCCATGGTCGCGCTGGCGGCGTTTCTTGGCCACTTGTGGCCGGTGTTCTTTCGCTTCCAGGGCGGCAAGGGCGTGGCCACGGCGGCCGGCGTGCTGTTCGGCCTGAACCCGTGGCTGGGTCTGGCGACCCTGGCCACCTGGGTCATCATCGCGGCCTTCTTTCGCTACGCGTCGCTGGCCTCGATCGTCGCGGCGGTGTTCGCGCCGTTCTATCAACTGCTGATCTGGGGCGGCGGGCCGCCGGCGGTGGCGGTGACGGTGATGGGGCTGCTGCTGGTGTGGCGCCACAGCGCGAACATCCGCAAGCTGCTGGCGGGCACCGAGAGCAAGCTCGGGCAGACGGCTGCCGGCACGGCCCAGGCGGGGGAGCCGTCTCAGACGCACCCGTCGGCAAGCAGCACTCGACATGCCCACGGCCAGGCGCCGGGGCATTCCCACAAGCACCCACCCAAGCACGGAGCAAAACGATGAGCCAGGGCCTGCGCAGATTCCACGTCGGGGATCGCCTCAGCGAGATGACGATTTTTAACGGCACGGTGTACCTCGCCGGCCAGGTGGCGGCTGACGCGACCCAGGACATTCGCGGCCAGACCCGGCAGGTGCTGGCCGCCATCGACAAGCTGCTGGCCGAGGCCGGCACCGACAACGCGCACATCCTGATGTGCCAGATCTTCATCAAGGATCTGGCCGACTTCCCGTCCATGAACGAGGTCTGGGAAGACTGGCTGCCGCCCGGCGACGCGCCACCACGCGCCACCGTGCAGGCGACCCTGGCCAAGCCCGAGTGGCGGGTCGAGATGGTCGTGACGGCGGCGGTCTGAC
>JANOKY010000583.1:0-4150 GCA_031419635.1 Burkholderiales bacterium
TGGCATTGGTTGGCGTCGCTCCAGGTGTTGACGATGGCGATGACCGGCTTGCCCTTCCAGTCCTGCGGCGCATAGCCCATCTGCATCAGGCGCGAGCGGTGGCCGAAGGAGCGGAAGTCGTCGGGGGCGAACCAGCGCGCGCTGCGCAGTGTGTCCGGGGTCTTTGCGTTCATTCGCAGCTCGAGTGGTAGCCGCGGCCAGCGTAATCGAAATCGACCAACTCACCGATCGGGACATCCTTCACCGCCGGTGCGGCGTAGTAGGCGCGGATCTCCTTGATCAGGCCGGTGGCGCCATCGAACACATACCACTCGTCGCCGCGCTGCGCGGTGCCGGCCTTGCGCTTCCAATGCGTCCACTCGATCACGGCTTCGTTGCTGTCGTGGCCGACCAGCACTTTCTCTATCGTCCACTGCGAGCCCAGATGCTCGACACACCCAACCCAGTTGTTCGCGATCGTGTCGGCGCCGCGCCAGGGAATCCCCGGCAAGCCCGGCGGAAAGTAATGCACCGCGTCGGGCGTGAAGCAGGCCACCAACGCATCGTGGTCGCCGACGTTGCAGGCGGCGAAGTAGCGGCGGATCAGGCTTTCGTGGGGGTGCATCGCCGTCGCCCTCAGCCCAATGCGGGCCGCCCGGCCGACACCCACTCGCGGTGCTGCGCGCGGGTGGCCTCGCTCGGCGGGTACAGGCCCCACAGCGCTTCGCCGCGCTCGATGCGCAGCGCCAGGTAGCCCTCGAGGTCGTCCTGGGCCTCGCACAGATCGGCCAGCTCGGCGGCGAGGTGGGCGGGGACCACGCTGAGGCTGTCGGCGTCGCCGTGGATCACATCGCCGGGGTAGACGGCCACCCCGGCGCATGACACAGGCACCTGCAGATCGGCCACATGGTGAAAGCTCAAGCGCGTGGTGGCAGTGATGCCGGCGCTCCAGGCCGGGATGTCCATGCGCGCAATCTCCTGGCCGTCACGCAAGGCGCCGTCGGTGACCAGCGCGCGCACGCCGCGTTGCATCATCCGCAGCGCCAGCAGGTTGCCCATCGACGCCGCACGGCCGTCGCCACGGCTGTCGATGACCATCACGTCGCCGGCCTGGGTTTGCTCCACCCCCACCCACTGCAGGTTGTCGGCATTGGGCTGTGTCGTGAGCGTGCCGTAGCTGTCGATGTCTTCGCGCGCCGGGATCATGCGCATCGTGAAGGCGCGGCCGGCAAAGCCTTTCACCTCGGCCTGCAGTGGCCGCAGCCCCACCAGCACCGGCTGGCGAAAGCCCTTCTTGAACAACTGCGTCGTCAGCGAGCCGCTGCTCACACGCGCCAGCCGGTCGAGCAGCGCATCGCTGACCAGCACGCGCTCGCGCAGCGGCGGCGGCGTGGGGGTGATTCGGGTTTCCAACATGGGGGTGACAACGGCCAGGGCGGTGACGATGGCTGCGATGCTAGGCGCGCGCCTCGGTGCGGCCAAGCGTCGTACAGTGGCGGCCCTTGCCGCAGTTCCACCACTTGGGACCATGCTCGCCAAAGTTTCCGAAGGCACCGCCTCGCTCGACAAGGCGCTCGATGTGCTCGATGCCGTCGGCAACTCGCCCGCAGGTTTGAGCCAGGCCGAGCTGGCCGAGCGCCTGGCGCTGCCGCGCACGACGCTGTACCGCCTGCTCGGCACCCTGGTGGCGCGCGGCCTGCTGCGCCGCGACCCGCTGCGCCGCGTCTACTGCCTGGGCTTTCGCTGCTTCGAGTACGCGCGCAGCGCCTATGCGATGCCCGATCTGGTGGCCGCGGCCGGCGCCGAGCTGCGCGCGCTGCGCGACATGACGGGCGAGACCACGTATCTCGCCACGCTCGACGGCCTCGAAGTGGTATCGCTCGAACGCGTCGACGGCGCGCACAGCCTGCGCTCGCAGGCCACGCTCGGCCAACGCAAGCCACTGCACTGCACCAGCCAGGGCAAGGCGATCCTGGCCGCGCTGCCGCCCAAACAGCGCGACGCCCTCATCAAAGACATCACGCTGAGCCCGCAAACACCGCGCACCCTCACCGACCGCCGCCGCCTGCAGGCCGAGTTGCGCCTGACCGCCACGCGCGGCTGGTCGATCGACGACGAAGAGATCGCCCTCGGTGTGCGCTGCTGCGGCGCGGCCATCGTCGATGCCCAAGGCCAGGTGCGCGGCGCGATCAGCGTGGCCGGGCCGGCGTTTCGTTTGACGATGGAGCGCGTCGAGCTGCTCGGGCCCGAGGTCGCCGAAGCCGCGCGGCGCATCGGCGCGCAACTCTCGGCCGCGCAGGCGCCGCACGCCGTCGGCGATGCCGAGGTGGTGCCGGGCGAGTGGGCCTTCAACGGCGCCTGGCCCTGCTGGTCGGCCGCCGCGGGCGCCCTGCTGTGGGCCGACACGCTGGCCCCGGCCGTGCACCGCGCCACGCTCGAAGGCGACGCGGTGATTGCCACGCTCGAGCAGCCAATCGACGCGCTATTGCCGCAGGCCGGCGGCGCGGCGGTGCTGACCGGACAAGTCTGGCGACAGATCACGGCAAGCGGCGACATGCAGCCGCTGCAAGGCGCGCCGCACTTGCCGCAGCAGCGCTTCAGCACTGCCTGCACCGGCCCCGGCGCGCGCCTGTGGGTCTGCCAGCCCGACGGCGAACGCTGGCGCGTGGCCGGTCTCTCCCCCGACGGCCGCCCCAGCGGCGGCTGGCGCCTGCCCGAACCCGCCACCGCGCTGGCCTGGGACGCCGCGGGCGAGACCCTGTACATCGCCGCGGCCGACAGCGGCGCGCTGTACTGCGCGCGCGTCGGCAGCGCGTCACTGCGCCGCCTGGCCAGCGTGCCCAAGGGCTCGGGCCAACTGGCCGGCCTGGCCGTCGACCAGCGCGGCGGTGTCTGGAGCGCCTTGCGCAATGGCTGGAGCGTGGTGCGCTTCGAGGCCGACGGCAGCCTCGACCGTGTCGTCGCCCTGCCGGTGCCCTGCCCGACCGGCCTTGCTTTCGGTGGCGGGCAGGGCACGACGCTGTTCGTGACCACGGCCCGCGATGCGGTCACGCGCGAGGCGCTGGTGGCCGCGCCGTTGTCGGGCCGCCTGTTCGCGGTGCGCGATCTGCCGGCTGGCGTGGTGCAGCCGCCGCTGGCGGCGTGATGGCGGGGTCCGTCCACGCGGCAACGCGACGTTGGCGCATCGGCCTCGCGTTGCTGGTGCTGATCGTCGCCACCGGCCTGTGGCTGGCCAACCGCAGCGATGCGCCGAGGCCCGACCTGAAGCGCCTGTACCGCGTCGGCACGGCCCACGCCGACAACACGCCGGTGATCCTGGTCCCCGGCGCCTTCGGTTCGCGCCTGCGCGAGCGTGCCAGCGGCAATGAAGTCTGGCCCGGGCCGTGGTGGCGCATCCTGTTCTCCGACTACGCCGATCTGGCGCTGGACTTCGACGCCGAAACCGGCCAAGCGCGCGACTCGAAGCTCGAGGCCGATGGCATCGCCGAGCAGGCCTTCGGCCGCGACTTCTACCGCCCGATCATCGACACGCTGACGCGCCACGGCGGCTATGTGCGCAGCAGCGTCGGCACGCCGGCCACAGCCGGCCAGCGGCGGCTGTATGTCTTCGCCTACGACTGGCGGCAAGACAATGTCAAGAGCGCGCAGCAGTTGCACGCTCTGATCGAAGCCATCCGCCGCGACCACGGCGAGCCCGCGCTGCGCGTGGACCTGGTGGCGCACAGCATGGGCGGCCTGATCGCCCGCTACTACCTGCGCTTCGGCACCCGCGACGTGCTCGACGGCATGCCGCAGTGGGTGACGATGGAAGGCGCGGCGCAGGTGCGCAAGCTGGTGCTGCTGGGCACGCCCAACCTCGGCTCGGTGAGCTCGCTGCATGCGTTCCTCAGCGGCGAGCGCGTCGGCCTGCGCCGCATCGCGCCGCGAACGCTGGCCACCATGCCCAGCGGCTACCAGTTGTTCCCGCACCCGCTGGCGAGTTGGCTGGTCGACATCGACGGCCAGGCCCTGCCCGACGATCTGTTCGACGCCGACACCTGGCGCCGCCGCGGCTGGTCGGTGTACGGCGCCGGCACGAACGCCGACCCGGCCGACGAAGCCGCGATGCGGCGCACCTTCGTGCACAACCTGGAGCGCGCGCGGCGCTTCGCCTGGATGCTGTCGGTGGACG
>JANOKY010000584.1:0-6451 GCA_031419635.1 Burkholderiales bacterium
GCATCGGCCTGCAAACCAAGTTCATGGTCGGCAAATGGCCCGAGCAGTTGAAGGCCGGCCGCGCCGGCAAGCTGATGCTGTGGCAGCTCGGCGGCTCGGCGGCGGCGCCCGACGGGCTGCAAAGCCTGGCGCGCTTCTACGGTCCGCAGGCCGGCAACCAGAACTTCGCGCGCTTCAAGAGTGACGAGTTCGACCGCATCTACGAGCGCATGCAGCAACTCGCCGACGGCCCCGAGCGCGAAGCCCTGTTCCTCGATGCCAAGCGCATCGCCGTGGCCTACATGCCCTACAAGTTCAACGTGCACCCGATCGCCAATGACATCGTGCAGCCGCAGTTGATCGGTTACCGCCGGCCGCTGTTCTGGCTGGACTGGTATCACAAGGTCGATATCGACGACAGCCAACGGGTGAAACGATGAAGCGGCTTGCCCCCTTCGCGCTGGCCCTCGCGCTTGCATGGCCGGCGTGGGCGCAAACCGCCGAAGCGCCGAAGAAGGTGCTCAGGGTCGCCTTCCGCAGCGCCGAGACCGGCTTCGACCCGTCGATGATCAGCGACCTGTATTCGCGCACGATCACGCCGCACATCTTCGAGGCGCTGTACAGCTACGACCACCTGGCCCGGCCGGCCAAGTTCAGGCCGCTGACGGCGATCGGCATGCCCGAGGTCTCTGCCGACTTTCGCACCTGGACCGTCCGCATCCAGCCCGGCATCACCTTCGCCGACGACCCGGCCTTCAAGGGCGCCAAGCGCGAGATGGTGGCGCAGGATTACGTCTACGCCTTGCAGCGCATTGCCGACCCGGCCAACAAGAGCCAGTTGTGGAGCTGGGTCGAGACCTTCGGCCTGGTCGGCCTGGAGGAGTTGCGCAAGGAGGGCCTCGACGCGCGCAAACCCTTCGACTACAGCCGGCCGATCGAGGGCGTGCGCGCGATCGATCGGCACACAATCCAGTTCAAGCTGAAGGCCTCGCGCCCGCGCTTCCTGTCGTCGATCGCCGGCTCCGACCTGCTCGGCGCACAGGCCCGCGAAGTGGTTGAGTTCTACGGCGACAACATCGCTGCGCACCCCGTGGGCACCGGGCCATTCCGCCTGAAGCAGTGGCGGCGCAGCTCGCTGATCGTGCTGGAGAAGAACCCCGACTACCGCGACGTTCGCTACGACGCCGAGCCCGCGGCCGATGACGCCGAAGGCCAGGCCATCCTGGCCAAATTCAAAGGCCGCAAGCTGCCGATGATCGACGAGGTGCAGGTCTCGATCATCGACGAGGCCCAGCCCTTCTGGCTGTCGTTTCTGAACGGCCAACTCGACGCCATTGCCGGCCAGACCGGCGCGGTGCCCGGCGAGTTCATCACCCAGGCCATGCCCAACGGCAAGCTCGCCCCCTTCCTGGCCAAGCGCGGCGTGCAGGCGATGCGCCAGGTCAATTCCGACAGCGGCCTCGTCTACTACAACATGGAAGACCCGGTGGTCGGCGGCTACACACCCGACAAGGTGGCGCTGCGCCGGGCCCTCAATCTGGCACAGGATCTGGAGCGCGAGATCCGCGTCATCCGCCGCGGCCAGGCGATTCCGGCGCAGTCGCCGGTGTCGCCCAACCTCTACGGCTACGACCCCGCCTTCAAGAGCGAGAACAGCGATTACGACCCGGCCCGCGCCAAAGCTTTGCTCGACCTGTACGGCTATGTCGACCGCGACGGCGACGGCTGGCGCGACCTGCCCGATGGCAAGCCGCTCGTGATCGTGCGCTCGACGCTGCCCGAACAGCTCTACCGCGAGTTCGACACCCTGTGGAAGAAAAGCATGGACGCGATCCATGTGCGCACCACTTTCCAGACCGCCAAGTTCGCCGAGCAGTTGAAGGCCGCACGCGCCGGCAAGCTGCAGATCTGGTCGCTCGCCAGTTCCGCCGCCGACCCCGATGGCCAGGGCGCGCTTGCGCGCTTTCATGGCACGGAGGCCGGCAGCCAAAACCTGGCGCGCTTCAAGAACGCCGAGTTCGACGCCATCTTCGACAAGATGGAAGCCCTGCCCGACGGCCCCGAGCGGCTCGAACTGTTTCGCCGCGCGAAGCTGATCGCCGCGGCCTACGCGCCCTACAAGAGCACCGTGCACCGCATCTCCACCGACATGCTGCACCCCTGGGTGATCGGCTACCGCCGGCCGCTGTTCTGGCAGGAGTGGTGGCACATGGTCGATATCGACCTGAGCAAGAAGCCGGCGAAGTAGGGCGGCGATGCTGCGCCGCGACCTGCTCGCCGCCGGTGCCGCGGCCACATCGCTCGGCGGCATCGGCAGGGCGTTCGCCGCGCCGGCCAAGGTCTTGCGCGCGGCCTTCGTCACCGCCGAGACCGGCTTCGACCCGATCCAGGTTTCCGATGCGTCGTCGCTGACCGTCATCGGCCTGATCTTCGAAGCGCCCTTGGTCTTCGACGAACTGGCGCTTCCGGCGTTGTTGAAGCCGCTCACCGCCGCCGCGCTGCCCGAGGTGTCGGCCGACTTCAAGCGCTTTGTCTTCACCATTCGAGCGGGCATCTACTTCGCCGACGACCCGGTGTTCAAGGGCCGCCCGCGCGAGCTGACCGCGGCCGACTATGTGTACAGCATCAAGCGCCTGTACGACCCGGCCGTGAAGACGGAGCGCCTGTACCAATTGGAGAACGCCCAGGTGCTGGGCTTGAGCGAGCTGCGCAAGGCAGCGCTGGCCGCGCGCACGCCGTTCCCCTACGACAAGGAGGTGGCCGGCCTGCGCACGCTGGACCGCTACCGCTTCGAGGTGCGCCTGGGCACGCCCACGCCGCGCTTTGCCAACGTCTTTGCCGCGCCGGCCACCACCGGCGCCGTGGCCCGCGAAGTGATCGAGGCCTACGCGGACGACACCATGGCGCACCCGGTCGGCACCGGGCCGTACCGCCTGGCCGAGTGGCGGCGCAGCTCGCGCATCGTGCTCGAACGCAACCCGCGCTTTCGCGATCTGCGCTTCAGTGGCGTGTCCCCGCCGGGGGACGCTGGCGCGGCGATCGTGGCGCGCGAACTCGCCGGCCAGCGCCTGCCCCTGGTGGACCGCATCGAGGTCGCGGTGATCGAGGAATCGCAGCCGCGCTGGCTGGCCTTCCTGGGCGGCGAGATCGACACCGTGCGCCTGCCGCCGTCGTTCGCGCCGATCGCGATGCCTGGCGGCCAACTCGCGCCGTACCTGGCCAAGCGCGGGGGGCACGCGCGGCAAACGCTCGGTGCCAGCGTCTCACACACCTTCTTCAACTTCGACGACCCGCAGGTCGGCGGCTACACGCCGGTGAAGGTGGCGCTGCGCCGCGCCATCGCGCTGGGCTACGACAACGCGGCCGACGTCCGCCTGCTCTACAACGGCCAGGCCGTGCCGGCGCAATCGATGATCGCGCCGCACAACATCGGCTACGACCCGGCCCTGAAGACCGAGATGAGCCAGGCCAGCCCGGCGCGCGCGAACGCGCTGCTCGACCTGTACGGCTACGCCCGCGGCAGCGACGGCTGGCGCCGCCACCCCGACGGCAAGGCTCTGCAACTGCGACGCGCGTCGAGCCAGGACCAGCGTTCGCGGCAGTTGAACGAGCTCTGGCAAAAGCGCATGACAGCGATCGGCCTGCGCATGGTGTTCGAAGTGGCGCCCTTCGGCGAGCTGATCAAGCGCTCGCTGGCCGGCCAGTTGCAGATGTGGGGCTTCAACTGGAGCGAAGGCCCCGACGGCGAGTTCTACCTCGGCCTGGCCTACGGCCCGAATGCCGACCAGAGCAACGACGCGCGGTTCAGGCTGCCGGCCTTCGATACGCTCTACGAGCGCCAGGCGGTGATGCCCGATGGCCCCGAGCGCCTGGCGGTGATGCGCGAGGCGACCAAGCTGATGCTGGCCTACATGCCCTACATCGCCCATGTGCACCCGATCGACACCGACCTGTCGCACGCCCCGGTGCGGCATCTGATCCGCCACCCGTTCAAGTCGAGTTGGTGGCATTTCACGGATATCACTGCGGCCCACTGAAGGCAGGGGAATAATGCGCCGTCACAAATCGTAAGCATGGATGTGAGCCCGCCGGGCCGCCCCAAGGGCGAACGCCGGAGGGCGCATCCCGACCACTTTGATGAGCGCCCCACCCGCCTTCCGCCAACAACTGCTCGCCGCCATCCCGCGGCTGCGGCGCTATGCACGCTCGCTGGTGTTCGACGCGCAGAACGCCGATGACCTGGTGCAGAACGTGCTCGAACGCGCGCTGGGCCATTGGCGCCAGTTCGATCCGCGCCGCGATATCGTGCTGTGGCTGCTGTCGATCGCCCACAACGCCCACCTCGACGGGCTGCGCCGCGACCGTCGGCTGGATGTGCTGCCACCCGAGCGCGTCACCGAAGCGCTCGATGCGCAGCAGCCGCTCGGCGGCGACGCCGGCCTGCGCCTGGACATCAACGCGGCGCTCGAACGCCTCACCCTCGACCAGCGCAGCGCGTTGCTGCTGGTGCTGGTCGAGCAGCTCAGTTATGCCGAAGCCGCCGAGGTACTGCAAGTGCCCGCCGGCACGGTGATGTCGCGCGTCAGCCGCGCCCGCGTGGCGATGCGCGAGTGGCTCGACGGCAGTGCCAGCGCGCAGGCCACGCGCAAACCCGATCTGCGCCGCGTGATCTAGCGCTGCACCAGGAACCACCATGTCCCGCCCCGAAGACTTCACCGACACCGACCTCAGCGCCTCTCTCGACGGCGAGCTCGATGCCAAGCGCCGCGCGCAACTCGACAGCGCCCTGCGCGAACAGCCCGAGCTGGCTGCCCGTGCGCGCCTGTGGGCGGCCGACCGCGACGCCCTGCGCGCGCGGCTGGACCCGGTGCTCGGCGAGCCGGTGCCGGCGGCACTGATCAACAAGGTGTGGCAACACCGCCAGCACCCACGCTGGGCCCAGGCCGCCATCGCCGCCGGCCTGCTGGTGGCCGGCGGCGTGATCGGCGCCGGCGGCATGTGGCAATGGCAGGGCCAGCGCGTGACCAATGCAATGGCGTCATCGCAAGCCGGCACGCCCGCCGGCTGGGTCCAGCGCGCCGCACTGGCACACAGCGTTTATGTGCCCGAGCCGCGCCACCCGATCGAAGTCAAGGCCCAGGAAGAACACCTGTCGCGCTGGCTGACGCGCCGCATCGATATTCCCGTGAAGCTGTTCGATCTGCGCGACGAAGGCTTCGAGCTGATGGGCGGGCGCCTGCTGCCCGATGCCAATGGCAAGAGCGCGCAACTGATGTACGAGAGCCTCGATGCGGCTGCACCCAAGCAGCGCGTCACCGTCTACCTGCGCAAGCCCGACTCGGGTGCGCCCACTGCCTTCAGCTACCGCCAGCAAGGCGAGCTGGGCCAGTTCTACTGGGTCGAAGCCGGCGCCGGCTATGCGCTGGTGGGCGCGCTGCCCAAGGAGCGGCTGCTGGCGATGGCGCAGGCGATCTACAAGCAGCAGCCGATGGCGTTACCCGCCAGTGCGGCGGCGCGCTGAGCCCCGCGTCGCTGGCGCAGTCACCCGGCAGGTGGCAACAGGCCATGCTGGCCGTTTGAAAACCAGGACTCGTCGAAGCCTGCGGATAACACGACCGGCCGCGGGACAGCTTGGCCGGCTTGCAGCAGTTGCCGGAGATATTTTGCGAGCGTCTTCTCGTCGCCTGTCAGCAGGTGGCTGATGCTACCTTCGCACGCGCACTGCGCGATCAGCTTCAGGTCGTCCTTGACGATTGCCTTGCTGTCGCCATCGTCGCGCGAAATCAGGTTCCAAAGTTGCCCTGCCTTCATGCCGTGGTCGATGTTGAATGGCAGCACGATGAAATTGCGAAGCTCGAGGTCCATCACGGACTGCTTCACCGAAAACGCCGACACCAAGATTGTCGAGAGGTACAGCGGCACTTGCCGGTCGCGGCAGCCCTTGTAGTACTGCCGGGCGGCCGCGTGGTTGATTTCGCCCGGCTTGGCCAGCGAGATCAGAAAGCTTGTATCGACGAGGGCGCCGTCCAAGATTAACTGCCGCGCAGGCCCTCGACCCATTCGGCGGCATCGTCCACCTCGGCCCAGGCCTTGGCACCACGCTGCGTCAGGCGGCCAAGCACCGTTTCGTCGAACTTAGGCTCGTACTCCTCGAACGCGATCAGTTTGGCGCCGCGGTATTTGTTGCTGATCACGTTGAACTCGGCACTGAAGCGCACCATCGCCGGCTTGAACAAGCGGTTCACCTTGTCGTCGCGCAATTGCTCGCGCGTCGCATCCACAGCCAGCGTGATCCCGTTGGGCAACTTGATGTGCGCATTCACGCTGCGGGCGCCGCCAGCCTCAACCACCTCGCCGCGCATGTAGCGCTCGACCTTCACCCACTGGTCGGCATCGTCCGAGCGGTAGTCGGTGCTGGCATCCACGCGCAGCGGGCTGGCCAAACTCGAAGCCTCGATGCGAAAGCGCTGCC
>JANOKY010000585.1:0-2950 GCA_031419635.1 Burkholderiales bacterium
GGCGAGGCCATCGGCGTGATCGCAGCACAGTCGATCGGCGAGCCGGGCACGCAGTTGACGATGCGCACCTTCCACATCGGTGGTGCGGCGTCGCGTGCGGCGGTGGCCAACAGCGTCGAGGCCAAGTCCGACGGCCACATCGCCTTCAACCCGACGATGCGCTACGTGACCAACGGCAAGAAGGAGCAGGTGGTGATTTCGCGTTCCGGCGAGATCATCGTGCTCGACCCGCATGGCCGCGAGCGCGAGCGCCACAAGGTGCCGTATGGCGCAACGCTGAACGTCAAGTCCGACCAGCAGCTCAAGGCCGGCACCGTGCTGGCCAATTGGGATCCGCTGACGCGCCCGATCATCACCGAGTTCGCCGGCAAGGCGAAGTTCGAGAACGTCGAAGAAGGCGTCACGGTGGCCAAGCAGATGGACGAGGTCACGGGCCTGTCAACCCTGGTGGTGATCGACCCGAAGCGCCGTGGTGCGGCCAAGGTCGTGCGACCGCAGGTCAAGCTGATGGACGCCGTGGGCCACGAAGTGAAGATCCCCGGCACCGACCACTCGGTGACGATCGGCTTCCCGGTCGGCTCGCTGATCCAGATCCGCGACGGTCAGGATCTGGCGCCCGGCGAAGTGCTGGCGCGGATCCCGATGGAAGGCCAGAAGACACGCGACATCACCGGCGGCTTGCCGCGGGTGGCCGAGCTGTTCGAGGCCCGCAGCCCGAAGGACGTTGGCACGCTGGCCGAGATCACCGGCACCATCAGCTTCGGCAAGGAGACCAAGGGCAAGAACCGCCTGCAGATCACCGACCCCGAAGGCAAGGTGCACGAAGAGCTGGTCGCCAAGGAGAAGAACATTCTGGTCCACGAGGGCCAGGTGGTCAACCGAGGCGAACTGGTGGTTGACGGCTCGGCCGACCCGCAGGACATCCTGCGCCTGTTGGGCATCGAAGAGCTGGCGCGCTACATCGTCGACGAAGTACAGGACGTGTACCGCTTGCAGGGCGTGAAGATCAACGACAAGCACATCGAGGTGATCGTTCGCCAGATGCTGCGCCGGGTGCAGATCACCAACGTCGGCGACAGCAAGTACATCAGCGGCGAGCAGGTCGAGCGTTCGGAGTTGCTCGACACCAACGACCGTTTGCGTTCCGAAGGCAAGCTGCCGGCGGTTCACGCCGACGTGCTGCTGGGCATCACCAAGGCCAGCCTGTCGACCGATTCGTTCATCTCCGCGGCCTCCTTCCAGGAGACTACGCGGGTGCTGACCGAGGCGGCGATCATGGGCAAGCGCGACGACCTGCGCGGTTTGAAGGAAAACGTCATCGTCGGCCGCCTGATCCCTGCGGGCACCGGCATGGCTTTCCATGCCGCGCGCAAGGTCAAGGAAGAGATGGACGAGAGCGAGCGCCGCGCCATCGCGATGCAGGAGGCCGAGGAACTGGCCTCGGCACAGTTGGCCGCTATCGACGCTGAAACGGCGGCAGCGCCGGTTGGCGGCGACGGCTCGGTCGATTGAACGGCTTTGCCGCAGCAAGCGAAAGGGCGGCTTTGACCGCCCTTTTTTTTCAACCCGGTGCCGACCAGGATTCGGGCGCGGTGATGGCGATGCCGAAGGCTGCCGCGCGCCGCGCCAGCCGCAGCACGGCGCGGTCGCGGCTGAGCAGCCAGCGGGCACCCGCCGCGTGGGCCAGATCGAGGAACTTCTGGTCGTCGGCGTCGCTACAGTGCAGGGCAACGGTGGCGGCCAGGCCCCGCGGCTCCTCGTGCGGGGCGACATGGGCGTCCCAGGTGGCGAGCGCCGCCGCCGGTTCGGCGCCGCGGCCGGCGCCCACGCCGCGGCGCAACACCTCGGCCAGCTCGTCGCGCATCGCCGCGGTGGCGATCCAGCGCACCTGATGGCCTGCGATTGCCGCAGCCACCGGGCCTGACGACGGATCGGCGAACACCAGCCAGTCGAGCACCACATTGGTGTCGAGCACGATCGCCGGTGGAAAATGTGCAGTCCGGGCGGTGGGCAAGGCCCTGTGAGCCAGGGGCGAGCTGGGGGATTGGCTCAAATTACTCTCTGCGCCTTGCTGCTAAGGGTTGCACCGAATATAATCGCAGGCTTTTCGGCAGATTCTGCTGCGCTCTTTGTCGAGCGGCTCACCGCATCCCTGTTGCACACTGTTGCACGGGGGCCAGGTTTCGAGCCCGCCTCCACATTTCGGAGCGCTCGGCTTCTCCCGATGAAGAAGCGCGAATCGTGAAGAGCTAGTCGGACTGACTTCAAACGGGAACAAGTCAAACACCATGCCAACCATCAACCAACTCGTTCGCCACGGCCGCGAGACCGAGATCGTGAAGTCCAAGTCGCCGGCGCTGCAAGGCGGCCCGCAACGCCGCGGTGTCTGCACGCGGGTGTACACCACGACGCCGAAGAAGCCGAACTCGGCGCTGCGCAAGGTCGCCAAGGTGCGCCTGACCAACGGCTTCGAGATCATTTCCTACATCGGCGGCGAAGGCCACAACCTGCAAGAGCACAGCGTGGTGCTGGTGCGCGGCGGTCGCGTCAAGGATTTGCCGGGCGTGCGCTACCACATCGTTCGCGGCTCGCTCGACCTGCAAGGCGTCAAGGATCGCAAGCAGTCGCGTTCGAAGTACGGCGCCAAGCGTCCGAAGAAAGCTTAAGGCCCCAGGGCCACCAGGAAGGCCGGCCCTCTTGCCGGCCAAGTAAGTGAAGGGTCTGCTGGCTCTTCGCGGTGCGAGCCCAAAGCCCACACCAACTGAAATCAATGAAGGAAGATTCCCATGCCACGTCGTCGCGAAGTACCCAAACGCGAAATCCTGCCCGACCCGAAGTTCGGCAGCGTCGATCTCTCGAAGTTCATGAACGTGATCATGGAGTCCGGCAAGAAGGCCGTGGCCGAGCGCATCATTTACGGCGCGCTCGAACAGGTCGAGAAGAAGGCCGG
>JANOKY010000586.1:0-2358 GCA_031419635.1 Burkholderiales bacterium
CGCACGGGCGTCGGCGCTGAACTCGACGTCCATCACGAAGCTGCGGTCGATCTTCAGTTCTTCGGCCGGCAGCTTGCGCAGGTAAGACAGGCTCGAGTAGCCGGTGCCGAAGTCGTCGATCGACAAATGGATGCCGGCGGCGCCCAGCTCGCGGAAGGTGGCCTGGGTGGCCTTGGTATCTTCCATCGCCACCGATTCGGTGATCTCGCAGGTCAACAGCGAGGGGTCGACGCGGTGCTGTGCCAAGGCGCCTTCGATGCGCGCGACGATGTCTTCCTGGCGCATCTGCATGGCCGACAGGTTGATCGCCACGCGCATCCTCAGGCCCTTGTCGAGCCAGACGCGGGCCTGGCGGCAGGCGTCGTCGATGACCCATTGGCCGATGCTGCGGATCAGGCCGAAGCGCTCGGCGACCGGGATGAAGACACTGGGCGCGACCATGCCGCGGGTCGGGTGCTGCCATCGAAGCAGCGCTTCGGCGGCGGTGACCTTGCCAGTGGCGGCGTCGATCTTCGGCTGGTAGTACAGCTCGAGTTCCTTGTTTTCCAGCGCCTGGCGCAGGTCGCGCAGCAGGTCGAAGCGCTCGCGCGCATCGTCCTCCATCGCCGGCACGAAGAAGCAGAAACCGGCGCCGCCGCCGCGCTTGGCGGCGTACATCGCGGCGTCGGCGCGGGCAATCAATTTTGCGTGCTGACCGTTGTCGGGATAGAAGGCAATGCCAATCGAGCAGCCGATGCCGACCTGGCGGTCATCCAGGTCGAAGGGCTGGGCCAGGGCATCGACGATCTTGCGCGCACGTTCGGCCAGTGCATCCTGCGTGCCGGCGCTGGCGATCAGCATCAGGAACTCGTCGCCGCCGACGCGGGCCACCACGTCGCCGCAGTCGGCGCAGCCCTTCAAGCGCTTGCCCACGCCTTGAAGCACGCGGTCGCCGGCACTGTGGCCGAAGGTGTCGTTGACCGGTTTGAAGCCGTCGAGGTCGATGAACAGCAGCGCCAGCTTGCTGTGGCTGGCATCGCAGCGCACCACGGCTGCCGCCAACTGGGTTTCGAAGTGGGTGCGCGTCGGCAGCCGCGTCAGGGTATCTTCGAGCGGCTCGGGCGGCTGGGCCGGCAGGCGTGCGCTGACGCGCGCCATCGGCACGCGCTGGCGCAGCAACGTCAGCAGGCCGAAGCCGAACAAGGCCAGGGCCAGGGTCGGCCACAGTGCCGGGTGGGTCCAGGTGCCCTGTGGTTCGCGCAGCGGCACCGGGGCGAACACCAGGGCCGCCGCAGCCGCCAGTGCGGCGGCGGTGCGCAGGCGAAGGGGCGGAGGCTCATCGGCTTGCGGCAGGGTCAGGGCCACCAGCGCGCCGGCCAGCACCGCCGCGCCTACGGCGGTGCGCAACAGTGACGCGGCGCCGTCGGCAGCACTTGACACAGCCGCGATTGCAAGCACAGCCACCAGCAACGTGGCGGCCGCTGCGCCGGCGCGGCGGCCGCTGCGCCAAGGCTCGCTGCGGGTGGCGGCATCGGCGGCCAGCGTCGGCAAGACCAGCGACAACGCCAGCAGCAAGAATTGCCACAGCAGCGCCGTGGCGCCACCGGCGGTCGTGCCCAGCGTGGCCAGTTGCAGCGGCCACCACAGGCCCGCAGCGGCCAGGCCCAAGGCCATCGCAGCCAGACCGCGCTGTGGGTCGGCGGCGTTGGCCCGCGCCTGTGCGTGCAGGGCAGCGGCCAACCACAGCAGCGCTGCGCTGGGCACGAAGCTGCCCAGGGCGGTCAACAGGCTTGGCAGGTGGTTCAACGTGCGGCTCCACTACGAACAACTGGCCGGGCGCGGCCACCAGCGCGGGTTGGCGGCGGATGCGTAGATTTTCTGGGGCCGCTGCGTATCGCGCACGCTGATGTGCGTGAACAAAGTCGTCGTTCGCGGCCCGCTACACTGCGCCATGGCTGAAAAACCCCGTCCGACCGCACTCACCGTGCACCAGCAATCGCGGCTGCTCGAGGTCGGTTTCGACGACGGCGCGACGTTCCGCATTCCGTTCGAGCTGATGCGCGTGTACTCGCCGTCGGCCGAGGTACAAGGCCACGGCCCGGGCCAGGAAGTGCTACAGACCGGCAAACGCGAGGTCGGTGTCGATGGGCTGGAAACCGTCGGCCATTACGCCGTGCAGCCGACCTTCAGCGACGGCCACAGCACCGGTATCTTTTCCTGGGACTACCTGTACTTTCTCGGCTCGCAGCAGGACAAGCTGTGGCACGACTACGAGGCGCGGCTGCAAACCGCGGGGATGTCGCGCGACGCGCCGATGGTCGAGGCCGCTGGCGCGGTCGGCAGTTGCGGCCACCCGCATTGAGATGAGCGACGAATCGA
>JANOKY010000587.1:0-1853 GCA_031419635.1 Burkholderiales bacterium
GGCCCCGCCAGGCCGAACGTCGGTAACACGTCGCGGCCCAGGCCCTGCTCGCTCAGGCTGTTCAGCAGCAGCTTCAGATCGGGCAGCGACGCCGGCATCACGAACAGCACGTCGGGCCGGTTGCGGCGCAGGTTGGAAATCAGCTCGGTGGCATCGGCAATCGGCGGCGTGAACGACTTCTCTGAAATCAGCTTCCAACCCACCTTCTCGAAGCCGCCCTCGCGCCAGATCTTCACCATGCCCTGGATCGCCTGGTTGGTGTCGGCGAGCACTGCCGCGCTCTTGGGCACCTTGCCGGTGAGCTTGGCCACTTCCATCACCGTGGGCGGCGCCATCTGGCCCTGGCTGCTGGCCACCGGCACCATCTCGAACACGTTCTTGTAGCCGCGTTCGGTGATCGCATCGGCGAAGGTCTGCGTCAGCCAAGGCAGGTCCGCGCGCTCGGTGAGCTCGGTCACCGCCAGCGTCATGCCCGACAGCGCATCGCCCATGCCGCCGACGAGGTCGGGGTGCTGCGCCAGCAGTCGCTGGGCTGCGTTCTTCGCCTTCTCAACCGAATCCTCGGCGTCGGCGGCGATGAGCTGCAGCTTTGCGCCGCCCAGCGCCTTGATGCCACCGGCGGCATTGATGTCGTCGATCGCGAAATCGGCGCCGGCCTTGATGTTGTTGCCGATGGCAGCAAACGGGCCCGACAGCGGCACCACGATGCCGATCTTCACGGTGGCCGCCTGCGCGAACACCGAAGGCGCGCCGATCGTGGCGGTGGCGCCGGCGGCGATCGCCACCAATGCGGCGCGACGGCTGACGGGGCTCAGTGAGCTCGAGGAATGGGTCATCTTGCGTCTCCTTGTGGGGTAGTCATGGGGGGTTGCGTGCGGCCCAGGTAGGCCTGGGCGATGTGCTCGTCGCGGATCACTTCCGAAGGCAGGCCCTGCGCGACGCAGCGCCCGGCATCCAGCACGTACGCGTGGTCGCAGGGTTCGAGCGCCTCGGCGACACGCTGCTCGACGAGCAGGATCGTCAGGCCGTCGTCGCGGTGCAGCGCTTCGATGCGCTCGAAGATCAAGTCCGCAATGATCGGCGCCAGGCCCATCGACGGCTCGTCGAGCATCAACAGCCGCGGCGACGATGCCAGCCCGCGCGCGATGGCGAGCATTTGCTGCTCGCCACCCGACAGCGTGCCGGCCAGCTGCTCGCGCCGCTCGGCCAGCACCGGGAACAGTGCATAGCAGCGGTCGAGGTTGCGCTTCCACTCGGTGCGGCCGCGCGCGGTGGATGCGCCCATGTCGAGGTTCTCGAACACCGTCAGGCTGGCGAACACCTGGCGACCTTCGGGCACGTGCGCGATGCCGAGATGCGCACGCTCCTTGGCCGGCAGCGCGAGCAGGTCGTGCCCATCGAAGACGATGCGGCCGGCGCGGGGCGTGACCTGGCCCGAGATCGCCTTGAACAGCGTGGTCTTGCCGGCGCCGTTCGGCCCCACGACGGCGACAAACTGGCCGGCCTGAACCTCGACCGATACGTCGGCCAGCGCGTGGATCGGGCCGTAGTCGACGCTCAAGTGCTCAAGCTTCAACATCGCTCGCCTCCTGCTTCGCTGGCGCTGGGCCCCGGTGCTGGGCTGCCCACTTCTTGCCGAGGTAGGCGTCGACCACGTCGGGGTGCGACATCACCGTGGCCGGGTCGCCTTCGGCGATCACCTGGCCGTGGTTGAGCACGAGGAAGCGGTTTGCCATGCGCGTCATCGCGTGCATCGTGTGCTCGATGATCACGACGGTGTGGCCGGCGGCCGGCAGGCGCTGGATCACCTGCACCATCGCCTCGACTTCGCGCGCGCCCAGGCCGGCCAGCGT
>JANOKY010000588.1:0-4706 GCA_031419635.1 Burkholderiales bacterium
CGGGTGCTGCCGGCCATCGTGGTTGTGACCCTGGCCGCCATGTCCGTGGTGCATGAAGATGTGCATCAGCGGGCAGGCCAGAAGCAGCAGGAACGGCAGCGCACCGAAGAAGTGGGCGCGGTGTTCGCTGAGCAGGAAGTAAGCGGCGACGGCACCCATCACGAGCAGGCCGATGGCATAGCGCGAGCGCCAGAAGCCTGTGGACTGCGTGTCCTGGGTGGAATGGTCGTGATCCATTGATTTCTCCAACAATCGAGCATCGGTCAATACGGCAGGCGCTTTTGCAACCTGACGCGGGCACGCACGCCGCCGTGCAGGAGATCGACTCCCGCTGGCGGCTCGGCTCGACCGGCTAGATCGTCAGACGCAGCAGGCGGATGACCAAGGCGGCCCCGGGCCAGGCCGGCCGTGCCGACGACCGCCACAAGGCGAGCGTGGCCTCCGGCAGTGCCAGGCGCCAATCGAGGCCAAACGCCATGACCGCGGCGGCAACCGCGGTCGGCGCCGACTCGCCCTTGGCGACAGTCGAGGCCTCGTCAGCCAGATTGGCCAGGCAGGCAGCAGCGAAAGAATGCTCTGCACCATGCCCTGCCGCATCGGCCGGCACGGCCGGCGCGGCCCAACCAAGCCGCTTCGCCGTGATCGACTGCGGCGCGCGCGTGGCATGCGGTTGCCACTGGCAGGCATTGACCACGCTGGCCAGCGACGCCAGAACCCAGACCAATAACGTCAATCCGGTGGTGAAGCGCAGGCGGCGGCGGTGGAACGGCAATGACAGCATGGCAGCGATACTCGACTCAGGCCATGCTAGGCCCCGGCCGTGACTCGGCACTTGATTCAACTCAAAGCGAACCCGACCTGGACGCGGGGCTCAATTCCAGCGGCCGTCGACCCCACCAGCGCTGTAGCGCCCGGCACCCAGCAAGGCGATGGCCAGCGCCGTCGCCAGGTAGAAGCCTTGCAACTCGAGGGCCCAGCCGCCGGTGGGCGCCAGCGTGGCCAACTGCGCCGCGTGCACCAGCGCCAGCGCAATCACCATGTTGATGGCCAGCACCACGGCCGCCGCGCGCGTCCAGGCGCCGACGATCAACAACAGCGGAGCGACGACTTCGCCGACATAGACCAAGTAGCCGAAGGCCGCCGGCAGCCCCGCCTTGGTGACCATGCCGAGGATCGGATCGATGCCGCCAGTGATCTTGTCGATGCCGTGAAGCAGCATCAGCACCCCCAGGGTCAGGCGCAGCAACAGCTTGGCCGTGTCTTCCAGGCCGCCACCCTGGCGCACCACGGTGATGGGTGAGCGCGTGTTCGCGGCGTTGGCCATGTCATCTCCTGAAATTGACGGGTTCGCGGCGATTGTCGCGGTTCACTTCGTGGCCAGACCGCGCCAGTCGACCTCGCCGAAGCCGTCGCCGCTGAGCAGCGTGTAGTACAGGCCCACGGTGCTGAGCGTTTGCTTGCGCGGCTCGGCCCCCGGGTAGCTCGCGCGGCGGTGCGACCAGAGGTAGTTGACGCCGATGGCGTGCGGGCCCGAGACGCGCCAGGTGAGGGCGGCGTCGACGCGCGCGATGTCGTCGCTGCCGGCGGCGCGCTGGCTGACGCGGCCCACCGACACCAGCCGCGCGGCCACGTCGATCGACGCGCGGCTGCCGTTGATCACGCGCAGCGCCAGCCCGACGCGCGGTGCCGCGCCGTAGTGGTACTCGCTGTTATCGGCCACGCCGTGGTCGGTCGTGCTGACGGCCGAATAGCCGAAGCCGGCCAGCGCCGAGCCCTGCAGCGCAATCGTCTTCGTCGCCCACCATTGCGCGGTGGTACCCAGCGACAGCGAGGTCGTCGAGACGTGGAAGATCTGCGGCGCCAGGTAATCGTAATTGGCGTACAGGCCCCAGATGCCACGGTAGTTGTCGCCCATCGCGTAATCGGTGCCGTACAGCAGGCCGCGCGTGCTCAGGTTCTCGATGCCGTTGGCACTGGAGAACAGGACCTGGAAGTTGAAGTAGTCGAACGGGCGGCGGTAGTTGTAGCCGGGCTTGCCGGGCAGGCCGTAGTCGAGCGAGAAATCGATCTGGGCCATGTTGCTCTTGAACGTGCTCGAGGGGTCGAAGTCATGCTGCGTCACATGGGTCGGGCCGATGTGCATGCGGCCATAGTAGGCTGGGTCGTGGTCGTCGAACTTGTCGCCGAAGCGCTGGCCGAAAGCCAGCCGGTTCAGGCCGACCCCCGGCGACATCGCCGCGGCCACCCATTCACGCCAGGCCTGCGGCATGCTGCTGCGCTCGCGCAGCACCATCTGCGCCATCCGGTACAGCGGCTCGCCGAGAAAGCTGCCGGCGATGCCGCTGGCGATCTGGTCGTTGCGGGCGGGCGGCGTCTTCTCGCCGGTGATCTCCCACCAAGCGCTGCCGGCGAAGGTCAGCGCCGAGGCCTCCCAGTAGCTCAAGCCGGTGGCGCGCCCCGCCCCGTGGTACAGCGAGCCCTGGATCGGATGGGCGAACTGATTGACCTTGAACGGGTCGTTGTCGACCACCCAGGGCCCGCGCAGGTTGCGCCGGATCGAGGCCGACGTGACGTCGTAGTCGCTTGTGCCGCTGAAGCGCCGGTTGTAGCGGTTGAGCAGGAAGTCGAAGGCGACGATCTCGAACGCCGGTACGGTCCAGCTCTTTTCGGGCTCGGCCGCTGGCGCAGACGCGGATGCAGACACAGGTGCTGGCGCCGCGACCTGCTGGGCATGGACGGCGCTAACAGCAAGCAACAGGCCGAGCGAGAAGGCAGCGGGTGTGTTCATTGCAGCGCCCGCAATTGCATGAGCTTCTCGCGCAGCCATTGCTGGCTCGGCACGGCCACGCCGTCGCTACAGCGGATCTGGTAGGGCTTGCCGCTGAAGCTGCTTTCGCTGGCGGCCCGTTCGATGACATGTTCGGTGGTGTCGGCCAGGTTCTTCTCGACCAGGTATTTGTACTTGTCGCGCAAATGTGCGTGGGCCTTTTGCGCGTTGTACCAACTGCCGTTGCGGTTGAACTCGCAGCCCGATCCGGCGATGTAGCCGAACAGGTAATTGACTTCGTTCTGCACCGCCACCGGTGTTTGCGCCAGCGCCGAAAGCGGCGCCAACAGCGCCGCGATCAGCACCAGGCCACGGGTCGATCGAATGCTCATCGGGGGCTCCAGCAGTGGCACATCAAAAGCGATAAGCCACGCCGGCATTCAGGTAGTGGTTCGACACCCGCTCGACCAGCGGGCTGCTGGCCGCATCGCCGCGCAGGCGCCGCGCCTCCAGGCTGCCGACCAGTACCCACTGCGGGCCCAGATCAATCGAGCCGAGCAGGCCGACGCTGGCCGACTGCCAGCCGCTGCCGGCATTGAACTGCGGCAGGCCACTGACCAACGACTGCTGCGGCGTGATGCCGAAATAGGCACTCGCCGACTTCGCGCTGGCCCAGATGGCCTGTGCATATACCCCAGCAGCCACAGGCCCGCTTTTGAAGACGCCCGCACTCAGACGCAGGTCGAGCTGCGCGCCGAGGTCGGCATCGGTGTGCTTGCGCGCCCGCGCCAGCAAGGTGATCGGCACCGGGCCGATGTTGTGATCCCACTCCAGTTGCAGGCCGACCGATGCGCCGCGCTTGATGTCGGTGATGGCGTGGCTGGCGAGAAAGTCGGACTCGCTGGCGCGGCGCCCGCCTTCAAAGGCCAATTGCGCGCCGGCATGCACGCCGGGCGCCAGCTCCATGCGCAGGCCACCCTCGAGCACGCCCTGGGTCGAACGCACGAAGATCAGCGGGCCGAAGTACCGCACGACCGGGACCAGTTCGGTGCGTTGCGACGCCGAGCCATCGTAGGCCGGCCGTGAGCGCAGGCCCGGACCGATCAGGCCGTCGTTGGACAGCTCGGCGGCTGCCGCCAGCGGCACGAGTAAAGCAACCGCCCAGCTCGCATTGCGAACCACGCTGCGCTCATTTCTTGCGCTGCTGTCCGGGTGCATCGTTGTCCTCGCGGTCTTTGTCCTGGCCCTTGGCCTTGCCGTCGTTGTTGCGCTTGTCCTGCCCCTGCCCCTGGCCCTGGCGTTGATCCTGACCTTGGCCTTGGCCTTGGCCTTGGCCTTGGCCGCGTGCCTGTTCCGGCCGCGGCTCACGCCGCTCGGTGCCCTGTTGCTGTTGCTGTTGTTGCTGTTGTTGCGGCCGTGCGTCCTGCAACGGCGGCCGGCCGGGCTGAGGCTGGGCCTGGCGGGCTGCTGCCTGCGGGTCGCGTCGCAACGGCGCGGCCGCCGCCGGCACCGCCTGCTGCTGGTAGCGTTGCCGCACCTCGGCGTCGCGCGGCTGGTAGCGGTAGTTGCGGCCCTGTAGCGCCTGCTGTTGCTTCTCGACGCGCGGATAGCGGTCGCCGGAATACTGTCGCTGGTAAACCGGCAGCGGCGCCGGTGCCGGCGCGGCGCTGCGACTCCAGCGGTCCCAGCCGCTGCGCTGGCGCTGCCAGTCATTGCCCCAATGCTCGCCCCATCGCGGCGGCGCGTCGCGCTGCCAGCCGCCGAAGTACTGCGGCGGGTTGCGGTAGTAGCGCACGGGCACGCGCAACACATACACCGGCACATACTGCGGGCCGACCTCGTACCACGGCCCGTCGTACCAGGAACTCGAATACCAGTTGTCCTGCTGGTAGACCCAGTACAGGCCGTCGTAGAAAAAGTAGTTCGACTGCAAGCCCGG
>JANOKY010000589.1:0-4332 GCA_031419635.1 Burkholderiales bacterium
TGAACGTCGACATCGGCGTTTACGGCACGATGTGGATCCTGCTGATCGCCTACGTCACGCGCTTCATGCCTTACGGCCTGCGCTTCAACACGACGTCGATGCTGCAGATCCACAAGGAGCTGGAAGAGTCGGCGGCGATGAGCGGCGCCTCGTGGTTCACGGCCTTCCGGCGCATCGTGCTGCCGCTGCTCAAGCCGGGCATGGTGGGGGGCTGGATCTACATCATGATCGTCTCGATCCGCGAGTTGTCGAGCTCGATCCTGCTCTACAGCCCGGGCACCGAAGTCATCTCGATCATCATCTGGGAGCTGTGGGAGAACGGCCAGTACGTCGAGTTGTCGGCGCTGGGCGTGCTGTTCATCCTGATGCTGTTCGTGCTGGTGATGATTTCGCAGGCCATCGGCAAGAAATTCGGGATCAAGGAATGAGGCGGGGAAGAACGGCGTGCTGAAGATCGAATCGCTCTACACCGAGTACACCAACGAACTCGGCCAGCCGGTGAAGGCCGCGCAGGACGTCAGCATCGACGTGCCCGAGGGCCACTTCTTCACCCTGCTGGGCCCCAGCGGCTGCGGCAAGACGACCACCCTGCGCTCGATCGCCGGGCTCGAGCGGCCGAATGCCGGCGAGATCACGGTCGGCGGCGTGGTGGTCTATTCGGCGCGGCGCAACGTCTTCATTCCGCCGAACCAGCGCGGCTTCGGCATGGTGTTCCAGTCGTACGCGATCTGGCCGCACATGGATGTCTTCACCAACACCGCTTTCCCGCTGCAGGTTGGCAAGAAGAAATACAGCCGCGCGGAGATCGACGCCAAGGTGATGAAGGTACTGACGGCGGTGCAGCTCGACCACCTGCGTGATCGCGAAGCGACCAAGCTCTCGGGCGGCCAGCAGCAGCGCCTGGCGCTGGCACGCGCGCTGGTAATGGAGCCCAAATTGCTGCTGCTCGACGAGCCGCTGTCCAATCTCGATGCCAAGCTGCGCGAACTGATGCGCTTCGAACTCAAGCGCCTGCAGCGCGAACTCAGGATCACGACCGTCTACGTGACCCACGACCAGAGCGAGGCGCTGGCGATGTCGCACCAGATCGCAGTGATGAATCAAGGGCGGATCCAGCAGATCGGGACGCCGCGCGACATCTACGAGCGGCCGCAGTTGAAGTTTGTCGCCGACTTCGTTGGCACCACGAATTTCGTCGATGGCACGGTCACCTCCCGCGAGGTCGACGACCGCTACTACGTCATCGACACCGAACTCGGGCCGCTGCGTTCGTATTCGGTCGACACCGTCAGGCCAGGCGACAAGGTGGTCTTGTCGATCCGACCCGAAGACGTCCGCCTGTCCGACCAGGCGCTGGCGCCCGGCACCAATGTGCTGAGCGGCGTCGTTGACCAGAAGGTGTTCCTCGGCGAGTCGCTCGACTGGGTGGTGAAGGTGGGTGCGCGCACGCTGCTGTCGCGCACGCACCCGACGATCTACACGCACATCGGCGAGCCGATATGGGCGCGTATCGACGCCGCCAAGTGTGTTGCGATGCCGGCGGCCGCCGAGCTCGCGGCTGCTGCCTGAGCGCACACCGATTTCACAGGAACTAAGCATGTCCTCCGGCGAAGCATTCGACCGCGTCGAGCGGCCCAAGAAAACCCCGAAAGCGGTGAAGCCCAAGGACCGCTGGGGGGCCGACGTCATCGTCGACCTGCTGCACCGCTACCAGTTGCCCTACGCGGCGATGAATCCGGGCGCCAGCTACCGCGGCCTGCACGACTCGATCGTTAACTACGGTGGCAACCTGCCGCAGATGATGCTCTGCCAGCACGAGGAAACGGCGGTGCAGATCGCCCACGGCTACGCCAAGGCCAGTGGCAAACCGATGGTCGCGATCCTGCACAACCTGGTCGGCCTGCTGCACGCCAACATGGCGGTTTATTACGCCTACATCGACCGCGCGCCGGTGTTCATCGTCGGGGCGACCGGGCCGATGGATGAAACCAAGCGCCGGCCGAAGATCGACTGGATCCACTCCGCGCAGTCGCAGGGCCAGGCCGTGCGCGACTACACCAAGTGGGACTACCAGCCGACCACGGTCGCCGGTGTGCCCGAAGCTTTCGCCCGCGCTTACTCGGTGATGATGACCGAGCCGCGCGGTCCGGTGTACATGTGCTACGACGCCTGGCTGCAGGAGAAGAAGCTCGAGCACCCGGTGCCCTTGCCGCCGAAGAGTTTCCAGACCGTGCCGTCGCCGATCGCTCCCGACCCGCAGGCCCTGACCAAGGCGGCGGACACCCTTGCCGCTGCCAAGCGCCCCGTGATCCTGGCCGAGTACGCCGGCCGCGACCCGAAGGGCTTCGACGCGCTGGTGAAGTTGGCCGAAACGCTGGGCGCACCGGTCTACGACCTGAACCTGCGCCTCAACTTCCCTAGCAAGCACCCGCTCAACCTGAGCATGTCGAAAGACATGTTCCGCGACGCCGATGTGGTGCTGTGCATAGACGTGCGCGACTGGGAGCGGCCGACGACGACGCTCATCAGTACCACCCGCGAGCTGGTGAGCCTGACGCCCAAGGGCTGCCAGTGGATAGACATCGGCTTCGGCGACCTCAACATCTCGGCCTGGGCGATGGACTACCAGCGTCTGCTGTACGCCGACCAGCGCATCGTCGCTGACACCACGGTGGCGATGCCGGCCCTGACGGCCCTGTTAAAGGCCCGCGTGCGCAAGGACGAGGCCTTCGCCGGCCGCGTCGCCAAGCGCAGCGCCGCCACCGGCCGCAAGCACGCTGCCCTGCGCGCCAAGTGGGCGGCCGAAGCCAAGCTCGACTGGGATGCCAGCCCGACCACGCTGCCGCGCCTGGCCAGCGAGGTCTGGGACCAGATCAAGGAGGAGGACTGGGTCCTGACCGCCGGCACGCTCGAAGACTGGACCCGCAAGTTGTGGGACTTCGACAAGCCCTACCGCCATGCCGGCAAATCGCTCGGCACTGCGACGCAGTTCGGCATCTCGCTCGGTGTGGCGCTGGCCCACCGCGACCAGGGCCGGCTCGTCGTGGACATGCAGCCCGACGGCGATTTGATGTTCGATGCGGGAGCGCTCTGGGTCGCGGCCAAGCACAAGATTCCGATGCTGGTAGTGATGTACAACAACCGCGCCTACTTCAACGACTGGGAACACCAGATCCGCATGGCCAAGCAGCGCGGCACACCGGTAGCCCGCGCGCACATCGGCATGGACCTGGACGATCCGCCGCCCGACTTCGCATCACTCGCGCGCTCGATGGGCTGGTATGCCGAAGGGCCGATCGATCAGCCGGGCGAGGTGGCGGCGGCATTGAAGCGCGCGATCGCCAAGGTCAAGGCGGGGCAGCCGGCGCTGCTCGACACGATTTGTCAAAAGCGATGAGCGCGACGTCCGCCGACCCCTCTCCCCGGCCCTCTCCCCAGAGGGGCGAGGGAGCCATGCCCATCGTCGGCGTGATTGGTGCTGGCCGGATGGGCGCGCCGATCATCGGCCACCTGGTGAAGAAAGGCTTTGTCACCACGGCCTGCGATCTCAACGCAGCCAAAGAGGCGCTGGTGACGGGTCACGGCGCGCAGTGGGTGACCAGCCCGGCCGAAGTGGCCGCCGGGTGCGACGTGATCCTGGTCTGCGTTGGCTTCGACGCCGAGGTGCGCGCGCTGCTCGCCGCAGACGGGCCGCTGCGCCGCGCCAAGCCGGGCAGCATCGTCGCGATCCTCAGCACCGTCCGCCCGGAGACCGTGCAAGCGCTCGCCGCGCAAGGCGACGGCCTGCACATCGTGGACAGCACGGTTTGCCGCGGCGGCGAAGCGGCCGACAAGGGCACGCTGCTGTCCTTGGTCGGCGGCCCGGCCGATGTGGTCGAGCGCCTGACGCCGGTGCTGCGCGCCTACTCATCGGATGTGGTTCACACCGGCGGTGTCGGCACCGCGCAAGTGGCCAAGGCGGCCAACAACCTGATTCTCTGGGCCTGCCTGGTGGCCGACCACGAAGCCCTGGCGCTGGCGCGGCACTACGGCATGGACATCGAGGTGCTGCGCCGCGCGCTGATGATCTCCAGCGCCGAGAACCACGCCCTCGAGGTGTGGGGCAAGCAGACGATGGCCTGGGCCGACGACGACATGGTCATCGTGCAGGAGATGGCTGCGCAGGCCGGCCTCTCGCTGCCGCAGGCGGGACTCAACCGCGAGATCTGCCGCGCCCTCAAACCCAAACGCTACATGCTGGAGTTGTATGGCCGCTGAACCGAAAGACCCTTTGGATCCTTCCATGGGCAACGAGTCGCACTACCACTCGAAGAAGGACCGCGTCTTCGTGCG
>JANOKY010000590.1:0-2224 GCA_031419635.1 Burkholderiales bacterium
GTGATTCGCACACCAGCACGCACGGCGCGTTCGCGGCGCTGGCCTTCGGTGTCGGCACGTCGGACGTCGAACATGTGCTGGCCACGCAGACGCTGTCGATGCGCCCGATGAAGACGCTGCAGGTGCAGGTCGATGGGGTTCTCCCGGCCGGCGTGAGCGCGAAGGACCTGATCCTGGCCATCATCGGCCGCCTGGGCACCGCCGGCGGTACCGGCCATGCCATCGAGTTCACGGGCAGCACCGTGCGCGCGCTGTCGATGGAAGGCCGCATGACGCTGTGCAACATGGCCATCGAAGCCGGTGCACGTGTCGGCCTGGTCGCCGTCGACGACAAGACCATCGACTACCTTCGCGGCCGGCCCTACGCCCCGACTGGTGCGCAATGGGAGGCTGCGGTCGCCTACTGGCGCACGCTGGCGGGTGACGAAGACGCGCGCTTCGATCACACGCTGGCGCTGGACGCGACGGCGCTGCGGCCGATGATCACCTGGGGCACGTCGCCCGACATGGTGCTGCCGGTGGATGGCAGCGTGCCCGACCCGGCGCTCGAGACCGACCCGGTGCGCCGCGACGGCCTGCAGCGCGCGCTGGCCTACATGGGTCTGCAGCCGGGCACGGCCATGGTCGATCTCCGCCTGGACAGGGTCTTCATCGGCTCATGCACCAACGCCCGCATCGAAGACCTGCGCGCCGCCGCCGCGGTGATCCGGGGCCGCCGCGTCGCGGCCGGCATCCGCCAGGCGCTGGTGGTGCCGGGCTCGGGGCTGGTGAAGGCGCAGGCCGAGGCCGAGGGCCTCGACCGGTTGTTTGTCGACGCCGGCTTCGAGTGGCGTGAGCCGGGCTGCTCGATGTGCCTGGGCATGAACGCCGACCGCCTGGGGCCGGGCGAACGATGCGCTTCGACGTCGAACCGCAACTTCGAGGGCCGCCAGGGCGCCGGTGGGCGCGGCCACCTCGTGAGCCCGGCCATGGCCGCGGCGGCCGCTATCGCCGGTCACTTCGTCGACGTGACGGCAGGTGCTGGCACGGGAGCCGCCTGATGCAAGCCTTCAACACGCTGGACGCCGTGGTCGTGCCGATCAACCGCGCGAACGTCGACACCGACGCGATCATCCCCAAGCAGTTCATGAAGTCGATATTGCGCACCGGCTTCGGCGACAACCTGTTCGACGAGTGGCGCTACCTCGACCGCGGCGAGCCCGGCCAGGACGCGAGCCGCCGGCCGCGCAACCCCGACTTCGCGCTCAACCAGCCGGCCTATGTCGGCGCGCAAATCATGCTGGCGCGCGAGAACTTCGGCTGCGGCTCGAGCCGCGAGCACGCACCTTGGGCGCTGCACGGCTACGGCATCCGCGCGCTGGTGGCACCGAGCTTTGCCGACATCTTCTACGGCAACTGCTTGACCAACGGCATGCTGCCGATCACGCTGGACGCCGTCACGGTCGGCCGGCTGTTCGCGCTGGTCGCGGCGCGGCCCGGCATCCGCTTCGCCATCGACCTGCCCGCGCAGACGCTGACGCCCGAACGCGAAGCGCCGATCCCCTTCGACATCGACGGCGAGCGCAAGCACCGGCTGCTGAACGGTCTCGACCCCATCGGCCTGACGCTGGCCAAGGCGGACGCCATCCGCGCCTACGAGGCACGCCGACGCGTGCTCGAGCCCTGGCTGTTCAGCTAACCACTCCATTCACAGTTCACCATTCACAGATCACCATTCACTGAGCAACCTTCAAAGAAGCAACGGAGACAACCCATGAAGATCACCCGCCGTCAACTCAGCGTCTGCGCCGTCGCACTGGCATCCTTCAGCGCGGTCGCGCAGGACAAGTACCCGAGCAAGCCGGTCACGGTCATCGTGCCGCAGGCCCCCGGCGGCGCCAACGACGCCATCGCGCGCATCGTGGCGCAGAAGCTTACCGAGGCGCTGGGCCAGCAGTTCATCGTCGACAACAAGCCCGGCGCCGGCGGCAACATCGGCACTGCCAATGCAGCAAAGGCCCGGAACGACGGCTACACGTTGATGCTCACCGTCAATAGCGCGCACGTCATCAACCCATCGCTCTACAAGAGCACGGGCTTCGACCCCATCAAGGATTTCGAGCCGATCTCACCGGTGGCGACCGCCGGCTACGTGCTGGTGGCCAACAACGCCTTCCCGCCGAAGACGGTGGCCGAGTTCATCGCCGCCGCCAAGGCCGCGCCGGGCAAGTACACGATCGCCTCG
>JANOKY010000591.1:0-1525 GCA_031419635.1 Burkholderiales bacterium
CCGTCGGCTTGCTTCAGCCGACCGGTGATCCGTCGGTCCGAAATCGTCACGTCGGCGATGCGGCCATCGGCCAGCGCTTTCTCGAATTCGCTGTAGGGCACCGGCGCCACTTGGCTCGCGCTTTGCCAGACATCCTGCAGCGAAACAAGCATCATCAGCGCGATGCCCCAGTACACGATGTTCCAAATCTGCTTTTTGTCCATGCTTACTTTCAGAAGTCAACACGCTCCCCCACGCCAGTCATCGTACTGGCAGGCCAACAGGCCTTCGCCAAGCGTGCCCGCAGCGTCTGGGCCGCAGTCGTACATCATGCAGTTCCGCCAAGTCGGTTTCGTTGGGCAACCGCCACGACCCTAGGCCAAGGCGCGTTCCGCGAGATTGACCGCCATCAAGGGCGGCGTCGCAACGGCAAGGTGATCGATGTCGTCGACCTGATGCCGCTGAAACAAAGGGACGAGCATCCACATGGCCTGTCCGACCACGACTTCGACACGCTGTTCACCACCGACAAGCCGATCATCTTCGCCTGCCATGGCTAACCGTGGCTGATCCACCGGCGCTAAAACCACGGCAACCTGCACATGCACCGCCTACAAGGAAAAAGGCACGACCACCCCACCGTTCGGCATGGCGGTGCTCAACGATCTGGACCGATCCCACCTGGCGACCGATGTCATCGATCGCGTCCCGAAGCTGGGTTACCGGGCCGCCCACCTCAGGCAAGCCATGCGCGACAAGCTCATCGAGCACCGCGAGTACATCGGGCGCCACGGTCAGGACATGCCGGAGATCCTCGAGTGGCGGTGGCGCATCGAGAAGCAAGCGCTCGAGGCCGATTTCATCGGCCAGCCCGGCAACGTAGCCGTCGAGTGACCGCGGCGATTGATCTGCCTCAACGCCGACCCGGTGCCGCCTCGTAGAGTCGGTAGCAGGAGGGACCATGGACAGACCCGCCATCATCCGCAAGACCGCATTCGATCTTCGCCTGTCGCCGAACCTGGTCGATTACGAAGCCGAATGCAGCACCTTCACCTGGGAGGCCGCACGCGCCGCCTTGCAAGGCCTGCCCGGCGGCGGTATCAACATCGCATTCGAAGCGGTCGACAGACACGCTGCGGGTTCGCTGCGCGATCGCACCGCACTGCGCTTCGTCTCACGCAGCGCCACGCCGATCGATCTGAGCTACGGCGAGCTGGCGCGCCAGACCCATCGTTTCGCCCAGGTGCTGCGCGGTCTCGGTGTCGGCAAGGGCGCCCGACTCTTCGTGCTGGCCGGGCGCATCCCCGAGCTCTACGTCGCGGTGCTGGGTGCGTTGAAGCACGGCGCCGTGGTGACGCCGCTGTTCTCCGCGTTCGGCCCGGAGCCGATCGCCACCCGCATCAATATCGGTGAGGGCCAGGTGCTGGTGACCACCGATGCGCTGTACCGGCGCAAGGTTCAGACGATGCGCGCGCAGATGCCCACGCTGCGCCATGTGTTGCTGGTGGCCGAGGACGGCGGTAGCACGAATGAGCCCGACACACTG
>JANOKY010000592.1:0-10970 GCA_031419635.1 Burkholderiales bacterium
GTCGCCGTGCGCGCACGCACGCCAGCCAGCGTGACAACGCCCTGAACTGCGCCGCTGGCATCGACCACCGCCAAGCTGTCGACATTCGCCGCCATCATCGCGGCCAGCGCGTTGCGCAGGTTCGCATCGCCGGCGATGCGCTGATCGTGGCCGAGGGCTGCCGCGGGTTCGAGTGCGGCGTCGACACGGATCAAGGCCAGGCGCCGCAAGGCCCGGTCGGCGCCGACGAAGGACTCGACGAATTCATTGGCCGGTTGCGCCAGGATGGCCTGCGGTGTGTCGTACTGCACCAGTGCGCCGTCGCGCAGGATGGCGATGCGGTCGCCGATCTTCAGTGCTTCGTCGATGTCGTGGGTGACGAAGACGATGGTCTTCTTCAGCGTGTGAAGGATCTTCAGGAACTCGTCTTGCAGCCGCGTTCGCGTGATCGGGTCGATGGCGCCGAAGGGCTCGTCCATCAGCATCACCGGCGGGTCGGCGGCCAGCGCGCGGGCCACGCCGATGCGCTGCTTCTGCCCGCCCGACAGCTCGCGCGGAAAACGCCCGCGGTACAGCGCCGGGTCCATGCCCACCAGCGCCATCAACTCATCGACGCGGCGCTGCGTGCGCGCTTCGTCCCAGCCGAGCAGGCGCGGCACGGTGGCCACGTTGTCGGCGATCGACCAATGCGGGAACAGGCCGACATGCTGGATCACATAGCCGACGCTGCGCCGCAGCTCGACCGCGTCGAGCGCCATCACGTCGCGGCCGGCCACCTGGATGCGGCCCGCATCGGGCTCGATCATGCGGTTGATCATGCGCATGGTGGTGGTCTTGCCGCAGCCTGAGGGGCCGATCAGCACACAGACTTCGCCGGCCGGGATCGTCAGCGAGAGGCGGTCCACCGCCGGCCGCGCGGCGCCGGCAAAGCGCTTGCTGACGGCTTCGAGTTCGATCATGCGCCGCGCATCCCCAGCGGCGTCAACGCCGCCTCCAAGCGGCCGAAGAGGCGGTCGGCACCGATCGACAGCAACGTGGCAGGCACCGCGCCGACCAGCAGTTGCGGCATCGCCATCATCGCGATGCCAGCGGTGATGAAGTCACCCAATCCGCCGCCGCCGATGTAGGCCGCCAGCACCGCGCCCGACACCACCTGCACCGCGGCAATGCGGATGCCGGCGAAGATGACCGGCAGCGACAGCGGCAGCTCGACCTGGCGGATGACTTCGCTGCGTGTCAGGCCCATGCCGATTGCCGCATCGACGACATCCGGGTCGACCTGGCGCATCGCGGTCCAGGTGTTGATCAGGATCGGCGGCAGCGCCAGCAGCGTCAGCGCGAACAGGGCCGGCGCGAAGCCCGTCCCCAGCAGCGGCATCGCCAAGGCCAGCACCGCCAGCGACGGCAGCGTGCGGCCGATGTTGGCGGCCGTGATTGCGACCTGTGCCGCGCGCGCGTGCGTCGACAACCAGATGCCCAGCGGCACCGCGATCGCAATCGCCAGACCGAGCGCGCCGGCCGACAACTCGATGTGCGTTGCCAACGCCGCGAAGAAACGCTGCGGATGATCGACGATGAATTGCCAGGCTTCGATGAACAGCATGGGGACGCTATGGTTGCGTGCGGACAATGTGCTGACCAACCCGACCCGTTCGGGCTGAGGTATCGAAGCCCCTGGCCACGATCCGTTCGGCCCTCGCTTCGACAGGCTCAGGACAGCCGGGAAAAAACCTCAGGGCGAATGGGGTCTGTGTCATGGGGAATGAAGGGCGCAACGAAGATCGCTCAAACGGCGCGTCGGCGCAGCCGGCCTTCGAGCCGGGCCAGCAGCGTGTCGGCGGCGACGGCCAGGGCGCAGGCGGTCAGCGCACCGGTCCAGATCTTCGGTGCATGGTCGTTGCTGATGCCGGCGAAGATGAGAGTGCCCAGCCCGCCGGCGTTGACGTAGGCGGCGACGACGGCGACGCTGACCACCGTGACGGTGGCGATGCGCAGGCCGGCGACGATCACCGGCGCGGCCAGCGGCAGCTCGACCTGCAGCAGCATCTGGCGCGCGGTCAGGCCCATCCCGCGCGCTGCGTCGATCACTTCGGCATCGACGCCGCGGATGCCGATGGCGACGTTGCGGATCAGGATCATCAGCGAGAACGCCACCATGCAGATGATGGCGTTGCTGCGGCCCAGGCCAACGAGCGGGATCAGCAGCGCCAGGAGGGCCAGCGTCGGCACCGTGTACAAAATGCCGCTGGCCGCCAGGGCCCAGCGCAGCACGCGCTCATTGCGCGCCGCCCAGATGCCGACGGCCAGCGAAATCATCGAGGCGATGGCCAGCGTGATGCCCACGATCAGCAGGTGCTGGTACAGCGCGACGAGCACCTGGTCCCAATTGGCGAGAAACCACTTCATCGTGCGAGCACGTCCGTTGCGGGCAGTTGGCCTGCGCCGATCAAGGCAGCAACGGCTTCGATATCGGGCCCGAGCGGGCGGTCTTCGACCAGCATCGTCACAGCGCCGCGCACCACGCGATACCCCGCCGCGGCACCTAGGCCCATTGTGGCCACAGCCACTGGTCGCAGGTCGGCGGCCTGCGCCGCGCTGAGCAATTCGATCGCGCCCAGGTAGCGCAGCAGCGGCAGCATCGCCGCGATCCGGGCCACGGCGTTGGGGGCCATCGGCGCATGGTCTTCGACGGCTTCCGACACCGGCAGGCCGTCGAGCGACGATGGGTTGGCCAGGTGCCGGATCTGGTTGTACAGCGACGTCAGCGTTTTCTGCACCGTGGCGAAGCCTGAGTGTGCCGGACCCAGCGTGGTCAGTTGCAGCGGCAGTCCCGACAGCGCCGGGTTGTAGAGCTTCTGGCAGCGCATCACCGCCAGCATCGCCACCTGCGCCAGCGCCAGGCCCAGGCCATCGATCGCGAGCGCCAGGGCCGGCAGGTGGAAGTTGCCGTTCGAGACCAGTTCGCCGCCGTCCACCAGCACCAGCGGGCTGTCGGCCGCGCTGTTGAGTTCGAGTTCGACATCGCCCTGCGCAAGTTGCAGCGCGGCCAGCGCTGCGCCGTGCACCTGCGTCACGCAGCGCAGCGACAGCGGATCCTGCACGCGGCGTGCGGCGCCGGGCTGCCACAAGCCGCTGCCTTCGAGCAGCTCGCGCAGTCGCTCGGCGATGGCGACCTGTCCACGCGCGGCGCGTGCGGCCTGCACGCGCGGATCAAGCGGGCTCAGGTTGGCGCGGAAGGCCTCGAAGCTCAGCGTGGCGGCGACGTTGAAGTGGTCGAGCGCAGCCGCCGCGTCGTGCAACACCAGCGCCGCGTGGCCGACCGTGGCCGCGTTCGCGCTGATCAGCGCCAGGCCGTCCTTGGGGCCGAGCGTGACCGCTTGCAGCCCGGCGCGCGCCAGCGCCTCGCGGCCACCCAATACTTCGCCGCGGAACTCGGCGCGGCCCTCGCCGACCAGCGGCAGCGCCAGGTGCGACAGCGGTGCCAGATCGGCCACGCCGATCGAGCCGATCGTCGGCACCACCGGGTGCACGCCGGCATTGAGCATCGCCACCAGCGCATCGAGCACGGCCGGCGACACGCCCGAGCCGCCGACCGCCATGGCGGCGATGCGCGCGAACATCATCGCCCGCACCACCTCGGCGGCAAACGCCGGGCCGACACCGACGGCGCGCGCGCGCACCGCCCGCGCCTGGTACTCGCTGCGTTCGCCCTCGGGAATGGCCAGCCCGGTGTTGGCGCCGAGTGCGCTGGTCAGGCCGTAGACCGACACATCGGAGGCGACCAGCCGATCGACGACAGCCCGCGCCGCGACCACGCGTTCACGGGCCGGAGCCAGCAACGCGACGGGCGCCGCGCCGCGCGCAACGCGAACCAGGTCCGCGATCGTGACGCCGCGGCCGGCGAGCGTGATCGGTGCCGTCGTCAACGGCTTACTTCACCACGCCCTTGGCCTTCAGGAAGGCCAGCGCCACGTCCTTGGGCTCCTGCTTGTCGCCGTCGACCTTGAAGTTCAGCTCGGCCATCGTCGCTTCGTCGAGCAGGGCGCTGGTGCGGTTCAGCACCTCGGCGATCTTCGGGTTGGCATCGAGCACCTCCTTGCGCACGACGGGTGCCAGGTAATACGGCGGCCACAGGTTCTTGTCGTCCTTCAGGCGCTTCAACTTCAAGGCGCTGATCATGCCGTCGGTGGCATAGCCGTTGACGACCTCGATCTGCTTGCCGGCCAGGGCCTGGTAGCGCAGGCCGATGGCCATCTGCAGGTCTTCCTTGAAGTCCATGCCGTACTTGGCTTTCAGGCCCGGCAGGCCGTCCTTGCGATCACGGAATTCGGGGCCGGCGCCGAGCTTCAATTCCTTGGCCACACGGGCCAGGTCCGACAGCGTCTCGAGCTTGTACTGCGCCGCGGTTTCGGGCCGCACCACCATGTTGTAGGTGTTGTTCATCGGCGCTTCGTTGAGCACCGTGAAGCCCTTGGCCGCGTACTCGGTTTTGACCTTGTCGTAGACCGCCTTGCGGTCGGTCATGACTTCGCCCTTCAACACCGCCAGCAGCATCGTGCCCGTGTACTCGGGGTACATGTCGATCTGCTTTTCTTCCAGTGCTTTGTGCGCGATCAGGGTGCCGCCGAGGTTCAACTTGCGCTCGACCTTGATGCCGGCGGCTTCCAGCGCCTGGGCGTAGATCTCGGCGACGACGAACTGTTCGGTGAAATTCTTCGAGCCGACCTTGACTTGCGCCAGCGCCGGGCCGGCCGCAAAGGCCAGCGCGGCAAGGGCCGTGACGAATGTTCTTGCAATGGGCATGGGAAGACTCCTGTGCGGAAAGAGGGTTCGGTCAGATGAGCTGCGGATAACCCAGCGCGTCGGCTTCGTCGGCGGCAGCCATGTTTGCATGGTACCCAGAGGCCGAAATCCGTGCGAACCCGTGCAGCAACAGCGCGGCGCGGGTCGGTGCGAGCTCCGCCGCGCCATCGACTTCGAGCAGTGCTGCGCTCAGGCGCTGCGCCACGGCCGGGTCGATGCCGGCGGCGCCCACCAGCGGCGGGATCGGCGTGAACGGGGTCGATGCGACCACCCGCAGGCGCGCGGCGATCTGTGGCTCGTGCCGGCGCAGCAGGTCGTGCGCGTAGCTGTCGAGCGGGCCGAGGTCGGCCTGGCCGGCCAGCAGCGCATCGACCACGCCGCGCGGCGTCAACAGCGGGCCGACGCTGGCGGCGAACAGCTTGCCGCCGCGCGCTGCGGCATGCGGTGCGAAGAAGCGCCGCGGCGCCTGGTAGCCCGACATCGAATCGGGCGTGGTGTAGGCCATGCGCTGGCCCCAGGCGTCGGCGAGCGTGGCGATGCGGCTCTCAGCGCGCACGACCAGGTCGGTGCAATACACAGGCTGGCCCGCATAGCGCGCCGGGCTCGGCACCGGTGCGGCCAACACCCACGGCAGCGGTCGCATGCGCGCCAGCGGGTAGCCGCACATGAAGGCGCAGGCCATGTCATCGCGGGCCCAAAGTGCAGGCAGTGGTTGCGGCGCCGGGTAGTCGATGACTTCGCCATCGACCGCGGCGCGGTCGATCACCCATTGCAGCAGCCTGCGCCAGGCCGCGCTGAGCACGGGGTTGAGCGAATACATGCGCGCGTTGGCGAACATGCTTGTCAATCACGCATAGCGCAGTCGCTGGCCGATGCCGAGGTGCTTGGCCTTGGCCAGCATCGCGGCGCCAAGGGCAATGTCCGACAGCGACAGGCCGCGGTGCCAGAGCAGAATGGTCTCGTCGTCGCGCTCGCGGCCGGGCTTCAGACCCGCAGCGATCTCGCCCAGTTCGGCGTGCAGGGTCGCGGCGCTCAATGTGCCGGCATCGACATGCGCGCGCAAACTGCCGAATTGCCCGCCCTTGCACTGGCCCCAGTCGTCGACCACCAGCTTGTCCATGATGTCGGTGAGCGAGAGCTCGACCGCGCTCATCGTGCCGTAGGGCACGACAAAGGCGCCCGGGGCGATCCATTCGGTCTTGAGCAGCGGCTCGGGGCGCTCCAGGCGCGAGGCTTCGACAACGATGTCGGCGTCGCGCACGCAGCGCTGCCAATCCGCGGTGGCGACCACCGGTTTGCCGAGGTCTTGCGACAGCCGCGCCGCGAAGGCGTCGCGGCTCTCTGGCCGGCGCGAATGGACGCGGATCTCGTCGAAATCGAACAGGTGGTTCAACAGCCGCACATTCCAGTAGGCGGTGCCGCGGGCACCGATGTGGCCGAGCACGCGGCTCGATTTGCGCGCCAGGTGTTTGGCGCCGAGCGCGGTGACGGCACCGGTGCGCATGTCGGTCAGGCCGGCCGCGTCGATGATCGCCAGCGGCTGGCCGGTGCTCGGTGAGAACAGGTTCAGCAAGCCCATCTCCGACGGCAGGCCGCGCTGGTAGTTGTCGACGAAATCGCCCACCACCTTGACCCCCGCGAAACCCAGCGGCGCGACATAGCCGCGCAGCACGTTGAAATGGCCGTTGAATGCGGCGCCGGGCATCAGGTGCATGCGCGGCTCGATGACGGCTTCGCCGCGGCCCTGCGCGACCAGGCCGGCTTCAACGGCATCGAGGATCTCATCGTTGCTCAATGCCAGCGCGGCCACATCGGGCGCGTTCAGGTAGTCGATGAAGAGTTCGCCGGGGTGGCTCGCGGGCGTCGCGTTCACGGCCGATTCAGTGTTTGAGCTCGAAGCGCTGGCCGCGGAACGACAGCACGGTGGACTTCAGGCCGATCTGCTCGACGAGCAGCCCTTCGGCCGGGCGATCGCCCTCGCGAAACACCTGGCCGCCGAGGATCACCATGCGGCTGGCCGCTTGCGTCGAATACACCGAGCCGCCGACGACCAGGGTGGGCATTTGCGCGCGCAGCCCGGGCGGCAGTTCGGCCAGGGTCGGCAGGCGCGGGGCGCTGGCCGCAGCGGTGACGGCGGTGACCGGCGCGACGGGCGCTGCACCAGGCACCTTGGTGGCAGGCGCCGGGGCGCGTACTGTGGGTGGCGACGGCGCGGCGGCTGGCAGCGCGCGCGGCGGCGTCACTGCAATCGGCGCCTGCGTCGGCGTCGCGATCGGCGCGGGTGCCACCCCGGTCGGCAGCGCCGGCAACGCAGCCGGCTCCGGCATGCGCGCCGTGGCCGGTGGTGGCCCTGTTGACGTCGCGCCGCCGAACCACCACCAGGCAAGCGCCGCGAGCAACAAGCCCGCCGCCGCGACCACCAGCACGCGGCCGGCGCCGCCGCGTGCCGGCAGGCGGCCCACGCCCGCTTCGGGCTGGGCGTACAGGTCGGGCACCGCGGCGGCGTCGCGCTCGCGCTCGGCGTCGGCCTTCTTCAGCGCGTCGAGGATGTACGACATCAGCGCTTCACCGCGAGCCGCGGCTCGTTGCGCGCACCTGGGCTTGCGTTGGCGCGCGCGAGTTGCATGTAGGTCGTCGGCCCGGCCAGGCCGTCGGCGCGCAGGCCGTGGGCGATCTGGAAGGCCTGCACGCGGGCCTTCATCGCGGCGTCGTAGCGCTGCGCGGTGCTCGGTGCGGCCTCGCCGCGCAGCGTGGCCAACTGCGTGGCCAACTGGTCGACCAGCGCGCCGCTGTCGCCGTCGCCGAGCGTGCGCTGGTAGCCCGGCGGTGCCTGCCAGTAGGTGGCGAAATCGCCCTGCCACAGGTTGGCCAGCGAGACCAGCGCCACGGCCACGCTCTGGCCGCCGATGCGCAACGTGGCCGCGCGCTCGTCCAGCGCCACCAGCAAGGCATGCACCGGCCGGCCGGCGTCGTCGCGCAAGGTGATGAGGCCGGGCCGATCGAGTTGGCGAATCAGCGCCAGCCCGCCGCTGCTGCTCTTGAAGCATTGCCAGGTTGACGGTGGCGTGGGCGTGCAGGGCTCGGCGTTGCTGCTCGGCCCCTCGCCGGGCCACAGCGGCGCCAACTCGCGCCAGGCGTCGGCCTCGCGGCGCAGCGGTGTGGCAAAGCGCGTGGCTAGATCCGACGCGGTGATGAAGATCGGCGCTGCGTTGGTGGCCGCGGTGCCGGAGGCGCCATTGGCCACAGGCACCGTGGCTTGCGAAGCGGCCGGCGCCGCGGGCGTGGCCTTGGCGACCACGACCGATGCCGCCAGGGCCACCGCGGGCAAGGGTGCGGGCCGATCGCGCTGCAACCACAGCGCCGCGCCGCTGGCCAGCGCCGCGCCGGCGGCCACCCCGATGCCCCAGGGCGCCAGGCGGCGCAGCGCCTGCAGGTGTTCGTCGGGGCCGAAGACTTCGGCGGCGGCCTTGTTGACGATGCCCTGATCGACCCGCGCCACGCCGTCGGCATAGGCGCCGAGCAGGGCGCGGTCGGCAAGCAGGTTGATGCGCCGCGGCACACCACGCGCGCGCTGGTGGATGCGCCGCATCGCGCGCTTGGAAAACGGATTGGCAGTGGTCAGGCCGGCCACACCCAGGCGATGCCGCAGGTACTGGGCCGTCTCGGCCTCGGTCAGCGCACCGAGGTGGTAGCGCGCGATCACCCGCTGGGCCAGTTGCTCGAGCTCGGGCCGGGCCAGCATCGTGCGCAACTCGGGCTGACCGATCAGCACGATCTGCAGCAGCTTGCGCTCGTTGGTTTCCAGGTTCGTCAACAGCCGCAATTGCTCGAGCACACCGGCCGCGAGGTTCTGCGCCTCGTCGATGATCAGCACGTTGTTCAGGCCGATGGCGTGGGTCTTGAGCAGGAACTCGTTCAAGGGGTCGAGGTAATCCTTCACCGTCGGGTGGCCCGCGCCTTCGTGCGTGTAGGGCACATGGAACTCGTCGCACACGGTCTTCAGCAACTCCAGCGCCGTGAGCTTGGGGTTGAAGATGTAGGCCACGTTGCAGCGCTTGGGGATCTGCTCCAGGAGGCAGCGGCAGACCGTTGTCTTGCCGGCGCCGATCTCGCCCGTCAGCAGCACGAAGCCGCCGCCCGCGCCCTTGACGCCATACAGCAGGTGCGCCAGCGCCTCGCGGTGGCGCTCGCTCATTAACAGATAGCGCGGGTCCGGCGCGATCGAAAACGGCTCGTGCTTGAGGCCGAAGAAGGACGCGTACATGGGCCGGGAGAATACCGCGCGGCGGCGGTCAGCCCAGCAAGCCGCGCGTCTCGATGAAGCGCACCACCTCGGCCAGGCCGACGCCGGTGCGCAGGTTGGTCATCACGTAGGGCCGTGTGCTGGCGTGCAGCGGCCGCATGCGTCGGGTGTCGGCTTCCATCACCGCCAGGTCGGCGCCGACATGCGGCGCCAGATCGGTCTTGTTGATCACCAGCAGGTCGCTCTTGGTGATGCTGGGGCCGCCCTTGCGCGGGATCTTCTCGCCGCCGGCCACATCGATGACGTACAGCGTCAGGTCCGACAGCTCGGGGCTGAAGGTGGCGGCCAGGTTGTCGCCGCCGGACTCGATGAAGACGATGTCGGCATCGGGAAACTTGTCGAGCATGCGGTCCACCGCTTCGAGGTTGATGCTGGCGTCTTCGCGGATCGCGGTGTGCGGGCACCCGCCCGTTTCCACGCCCATGATGCGTTCGGCATCCAGCGCCCCGGCCACGGTCAAGAGGCGCTGATCTTCCTGGGTATAGATGTCGTTGGTGACGACGACCAGATCCCAGCGTTCGCGCATCGCCTTGCAGAGCTTTTCCACCAGGGTGGTCTTGCCCGAGCCGACGGGGCCGCCTACGCCGACGCGCAGCGGCGGCAGTTTCTTCGTGCGGCCGGGAATGTGATGCAGCGCTGAAGTCATGAACGAAACAGCCTCGAGTATTGGGTTTCGTGTTGCGACGACAGGATCGCGAGCATCGGCGTGAAGGACTGGGGCTCGGCATCGGGCAGGGCGAGCGCGGCTTCGACCACGGCCGGCAACTCGACGGCCAGTTTCGCCAGGATGCGCTGGCCGCCGCTCTGCCCGAGCGACATCGCCTTCAGCGCCGCCTGCACCATGTTCTCGGCCCAGCCGAAGCCGAAGGCCAGCAGCGCGTCGCGTGCGTCGGCGCCGCTCTGCGCCGCGGCCAGCGCGAAGGCGATCGGCCACGCGGGGGCGGGCGCCAGTTTCGCCAGGTTGGCCAGGCGCGTGTCACCCGGCGCGCGCTGGCGCAGCCACTCGTGCATCGAGCGGCCCACCTGCTCGGCCTGGCGGCGCAGCTCGATGGTTTCGCGGGTGGCCAAGGCCCATTCGTTGAGCGCGACGATGCGTGCGGCGTCGTGCGCCACCCAGGCGGCGATGGCCTGCGCCAGCAGCGGCAATTCGCTGCGGCCCAGCGCCAGATGCAACTGGTCGATCAGCCACGACGAGGCGCTGGCTTCGTCATGCACGCTGCCCGCTTCGTTCGCCGCCTCGAGGCCCTCGGAATAGCTGTAGCCGCCGACCGGCAAGGCCGGCGAGGCCAGCCAGATCAGTTGCAGCAGCGACGCGGGGGCCAGGGTCATCAATGGGCGTGGCCGTGGTGATCGTCGTGATCATCGTGATCATCGTGATCATCGTGATCATCGTGATCATCGTGATCGTGGTGATGACCTTGCGCCCCCGCGTCCTGCGCATAGGCGCCGGCTTCCGGTTCGAACGGCGCGTCCACCGCCGTCACGATCAGGTGCATCGAACGCAGCATCTCGGCCAGCACCGGGTCGGGTTCGAGCTGCAAACAATCGGCCTGCACTTCGAGCGCGACATGCCGGTTGCCCAGGTGGTAGGCCGCGCGCGGCAGGTCCAGCGCCGTGCCATGTTCAGCGCAAACCGTGACGCGCAGCACCGGCTGTGGCGCGGCAATCATTCGGATCAGGGAGCCGTCTTCGGCCACCAGCACATCGCCGCCGCGCACCACGCTGCCGCGCGGCAGGAACACGCCGAGGAGGCGGCCGGCGCTGTCGGTGGCGTCGAAGCGGCTCTTTTGGCGCGTGTCCCAATCGAGTTCGACCGTCGAGGCGCGCTTCAACAATACCGGTGCGAGGCCACGGCCCTGCGACAGGCATTTATTGACGTGCAGCA
>JANOKY010000593.1:0-20371 GCA_031419635.1 Burkholderiales bacterium
GGATGACTTCCTGCGCCAGTTCCTGGCCCAGGTCTGGAGCCAGGCGCTGATGAAGGCCACCGCACTGCATGGCGCCGACAGCGACGCGATCAAGCGCCTGCGCGTGGCCGGCCGCGACCTGGTGATGAGCGTGCAGCCCAAAGGCTCGCCGGCCGACCGCAAGGCCTTCCTGGTGCGCTTGCCGCACTTGATGCGCGACCTGAACGAGGGCCTGGCGCTGATCGGCTGGCCCGACGCGGCGAAGAAGGATTTCTTCGACAAGCTGATGCCCGCGCATGCGCAGTCGCTCAAAGGCGAATCGTTGCGCACGCTGGACCACAACCTGCTGGTCAAGCAGCTCGACGCGATCCTGGCCACGCCGCTGCCGCGGCCCGAAGACGCCGTGCGCGGCAGCAGCGCGATCCCGGTGCTCGAAGACGTGGTCTCCGGCCCCGGCTTCACGCCTGAGGAGGCGGCGCGCATCGGCCTGGTGGAAGAAAGCGCGATCGACTGGAACGGCGAAGTCGACATCGACCTCAGCGCCGACCCCGAGGGCGACGGCGACATCAGCGCCCTGGACATCAACATCGACGGCCTGCCGCCGCCCGAGCCGGTCGAGCCGACCAAGGGCGCCTCGCTGGCCGACCATGTGCAGATTGGCTTCTCGTACCGCATGCACTTCGAAGACCAGTGGCACAAGGTGCGGCTGTCGCACATCAGCCCGGGGCGCACCTTCTTCGTCTTCACCCGCGGCAACAAGCACCAGCACGCGATCTCGATGACCGCGCGCATGCTCTACCGCCTGTGCGAAACCGGCCGCCTGCGCGCGTTTGAGAACGCCTACCTGATCGAGCGCGCCACCGCGCGGGCACGCAAGCAGTTAGCGGCGCTGCGTAGCTCAGACAGTGCCTCGACCTCGGGCGCGCCCCTCACCCGCCACTGACACCGACTGCGAGCGCGCGTCGCGCCCAGGCGATCGCGGCTTGCAGGCTCGACGGATCGGCCAGGCCGCGGCCGGCAATGTCGAAGGCGGTGCCATGGTCGGGGCTGGTGCGCACGAACGGCAGACCCAGCGTGACATTCACCCCCTGCTCGACGCCAAGGTACTTGACGGGGATCAGGCCGTGGTCATGGGTCATCGCCAGCACCAGGTCGAACTCGCCGCGGCGCGCGCGCATGAACACCGTGTCGGGCGCGAACGGGCCGCGTGCGTCGATGCCCTCGGCCCGCGCCGCGGCGATGGCCGGCGCGATGATCAGGCGTTCTTCGTCGCCGAACAGGCCGTCCTCGCCGGCATGCGGGTTCAAGCCCGCCACCGCGATGCGCGGCTGCGCCTGGCCCCACGCCGCGGCGCTCGCGTGGGCGATGCGCAGGGTGTCCAGCACGGCATCGAAGCTCACCGCATTGATGGCCGCGCGCAAGGCCAGGTGGATCGTCACCAACACCACCCGCAACTCGCCGTTGGCCAGCATCATGCGCACCGGCGGCGGCGTCTGGCCGGGCGCTGCGGCCAGGGCCTGCAGCATCTCGGTGTGGCCGGGATAGGGCACGCCGGCCGCTGCCAATGCGGTCTTGTGCAACGGCGCGGTGACGATGCCCGCCGCCTCGCCGCGCTGCACGCTGTGCACCGCCGCCTCGATGCAGACCGCCGCCGCCGCGCCCGCGCGGGCATCGACCTGGCCCCAGGGCAACTGTGCGAGCCCGGCGGGCAGGCCCTCGGGCTGCCACACCGGCAGGCAGCGCGGCGGGCATGTCGCCGCGTCGGCCGGCGCATCGAGCTGCGCCAGCGGCCAGGGCTCGGCGCTGAGCGCCATCGCGCGGCGCATCACGCCGATATCGCCGACCACCACACAGCCCTCGGCGGCGCCACGCTGGAACGCGCGCACGATGATCTCGGGCCCGATGCCGCAGGCATCGCCCATCGTCAGCAGCAGCGGTTTCGGTGCAGGGCCCATCGCTGGATTGTCAGCTCATGCCGGGTTCGCAATTTCGATGAATCGGTGCTCGAGGCCGAAGCGTTCGGCCACATGCGCCGCCAGCGCCGGTGCACCGAAGCACTCGGTGGCATGGTGGCCGCAGGCCAGGAAGGCCACGCCGGTTTCGCGCGCCAGGTGGGCCTGCGGCTCCGACACCTCGCCGGTCAGGAAGGCATCGACGCCGGCCGCGATCGACGCTTCGAAGTAGCCCTGCGCGCCCCCCGTGCACCAGCCGATGCGCGCGAGTGCGCGGCCGTCGCCCGGCAGCACCAGCGGCGCCCGGCCACCGAGCGCAGATTGCACGCGCGCGGCCAGCGCCGCCAGCGAGCGGTTCTCACCCGCCGGCCCGGCAAACCCCAACGCCTGCGCGCCAAAGCGTGCGTCAGCCACCAGCCCCAGGCGCAAGCCGAGCTGCGCGTTGTTGCCGAGTTCGGCGTGGGCATCGAGCGGCAGGTGGTAGGCGAACAGGTTGATGTTGTGGGCCATCAAGCGGCGCACGCGCTGGCCGAGCCAGCCCACCAGACGGCCGTCCTGGCCGCGCCAGAACAGGCCATGGTGGACGATGATCGCGTCGGCATCGGCGGCGATCGCCGCGGCGATCAAGGCCAGGCTCGCGGTCACACCGCTGACGATGTGGCGCACTTCGGCGTGGCCCTCGACCTGCAAACCGTTCGGCCCATAATCCTCGAAGCCCGCCACATTCAACAGCGTGTTGAGGTAGTTTTCGATCTCGATGCGTTGATTGCTTGCGGTCATCTCTCCCTTGCCTTCATCCCATGCGCAGAACCTGGTTGATCTTTTCGCAAGCCGTCACCGTGGCGGTAGCGCTGCTGTTCGTGGTGGCGACCTTCAAGCCCGAGTGGCTCGGCCGCTCCCCGGGTCGCATGTTGCCGCAGATCGTATCGATCGCCGCAGCGCCCGACAGTGCGCCGCCCGCCGCCAGCGCCGCCGTCAGCGGTTACCGCGCCGCCGCACGGCGTGCCGCGCCCGCTGTGGTCAGCATTGTCGCCAGCAAGCTCAGCCCACGCCGGCCGCAGGCCGACGACCCCTGGTTCAGGTTCTTCTTCGGCGAGCGCAGCCCGCAGGACCAGCCGCAGCGCGGCCTGGGCTCGGGCGTGATCGTCTCGCCCGACGGCTACCTGATCACCAACAACCATGTCGTCGACGGCGCCGACGACATCGAGGTCCAGCTCGCCGACGGCCGCCAGGCCCAGGCCAAGCTGGTCGGCACCGACCCCGACAGCGACGTGGCCGTGCTCAAGATCAGCCTGGACAAGCTGCCCGCCGTGACCTTCGGCAACACCGACCAGTTGCAGGTCGGCGACGCCGTGCTGGCCATCGGCAACCCCTTCGGCGTCGGCCAGACCGTCACCGCCGGCATCGTCAGCGCGCTGGGCCGCAACCAGCTCGGCATCAACACCTTCGAGAACTTCATCCAGACCGATGCCGCCATCAACCCCGGCAACTCGGGTGGCGCCTTGGTCGACGCCAGCGGCAACCTGGTCGGCATCAACACCGCCATCTTCTCCAAGAGCGGCGGCAGCCTGGGCATCGGCTTCGCCATCCCCGCCAACACCGCGCGCATGGTGATGGAGAGCCTGGTGCGCGACGGCAGCGTCACCCGCGGCTGGATCGGGGTCGAGCCCCGCGACCTGACGCCCGAAATGGCCGAGACCCTGCGCCTGCCGGTCAAGAGCGGCGTGCTGATCACCGGCGTGCTGCAAAACGGCCCGGCCGGCAACGGCGGCATGAAGCCCGGTGACGTGGTGGTGAAAATCGCCGACCAGAACATCGCCAATACCGCGCAACTCTTCAACGCCGTGGCCGCACTCAAGCCCGGCAACGCCGCCACCATCGCCGTGCAACGCGGCGACCGCGCGCTCGAACTCAAGGTGCAAGTGGCGCTGCGCCCGCCGTCACAGCGAGCGGATCGGTAAGTAGGGCCACCCCCGAAGCGGCTTCGCCGCTCCCCCTGGCAACAGAAGGGGGCCTCCCGCGCCCTGGGGCCGCGCCAGCGGCCGGGCACAGCCCGATCCGCGGCGCGCGCTTGGCAATGCACGCCATGTCGTGCATCGTGAGTCGTGAGTCGCGCGCGGCGACTTCACGCGCCCTTCACAGCTTGAGGGCCTGACTTCCTCGGCCCTTCGCGCAGCCGCGCCATCCTTGCGCCACGCCACCCGTCCGGTGGTGCCACGCGCGGGAGAGCGCTCATGACCATGGACTTCCATCTGATGCGGCCGTACACGCAAGTCGGCCGCGTGATCCTGGCGATCGCGACCTCGCTGTTCGCAGCGCTGTTGATCGTGGCCTGGACGCCGGCACAGGCCGGTGACACCGAGGCGGCGCCGGCCGAGGGGCCGTACTTTCAGATCGCCAGCGACGACCCCTCGCTTGATCGCCTGCCGCTCAAGGCCACCCGCGTCCAAGCGCGTGTGGCGGGCACCGTGGCCGATGTGCGCGTGACGCAGACCTATCGCAACGAAGGATCGCGCACGATCGAGGCGCGCTACGTCTTCCCCGGCTCCACGCAGGCCGCCGTGCACGGCATGACGGTGCGTATCGGCGAGCGCGTGCTCACCGCCAACATCCGCGAGAAGCAGCGTGCGCGGATGGAGTACGAGGCGGCCAAGAAGGAAGGCCGCACCGCGGCCCTGCTCGACCAGCACCGGCCCAACGTGTTCCAGATGAATGTGGCCCACATCCTGCCGGGCGACGAGGTCACGGTCGAACTGCGCTACACCGAGTTGCTGCTGCCCACCGAGGGCCGCTACCGTTTCGTCTATCCGACCGTGGTCGGGCCGCGCTACCACGTTGCGCAGGCGCATGGCGGCACGTCGAGCTTTCCCGCCACCCCGCATTTGCCGCAGGGCAGCGGCGCCGTGTCGACGTTCGACATCAACGTGCATTTCTCGTCGCCGCTGCCGGTGGCTGAGCTGCGCTCGGTCTCGCACCCGATCGAAGTCAGCGGGGAAGGCAGCACGCAGGCGCAGGTGGGTCTGTTCCTCGACCACGGCGACAGCCCCGACAACCGCGACTTCATCCTCGACTACCGCCTGGCCGGCGCCGCCACCGCCGCTGGGCTGACGCTGTTCAAAGGCGCCGAAGGCCAGGAGAACTTCTTCCTCGCCCTGGTCGAGCCGCCGCAGGCGATCGCAAATTCGCAGATCAACCCGCGCGAGTACATCTTCGTCGTCGACATCTCGGGCTCGATGCACGGCTTCCCGCTCGACACCGCCAAGGCCCTGCTGCGCGAGCTGATCGGCGGCCTGCGTCCGAGCGACAGCTTCAACGTGATGCTGTTCTCGGGCAGCAACCGCATGCTCGCCGAAAGCTCGGTGCCGGCCACCCGCGCCAACATCGAGCGCGCGATTGCCACCCTCTCGCAGATGCGCGCCAGCGGCAGCACCGAGATCGTGCCGGCGCTGGAGCGCATCGCCGCACTGCCGAAGAACGGCGATGTGTCGCGCAGCGTGATCGTCGTCACCGACGGCTATGTGACGGTCGAAGACCGCGTGTTTCAACTGGTGCGCAAGAACCTCGGCCAGGCCAATGTGTTCGCCTTCGGCATCGGCTCGGCGGTCAATCGCCATTTGATCGAAGGCATCGCACGCGCCGGCCAGGGCGAGCCCTTCGTCGTCACCAAGCCCGAGTTCGCGGCAGCGCAGGCCGAACGGCTGCGCAAGATGATCGACGCACCGGTGCTGACGCAACTGAAAGCGCGTTTCGATGGCCTGGATGTCTACGACGTCGAACCGTCGCAACTGGGCGCCCTGCCCGACGTGCTCGGCGGCCGGCCGGTGGCGCTGATCGGCAAGTGGCGTGGCGAACCGAGCGGCCAGCTCGTGCTGCAAGGCCAAAGTGCCAGCGGCGGCTGGCAGCAGGTACTGCCGGTGCCCGCGCCCGATGTCGAGGCGCAGGCGCTGCGCCAGCTCTGGGCCCGCCAGCGCATTGCGCAGTTGAGCGATGACGAAGCCCTGCGCGGCGGCAATGCGCAGCGTGACGCGATCACCGCGCTCGGCCTGCAATACAGCCTGCTGACGAACTACACCAGCTTCATCGCGGTGGACCATGTCGTGCGGCCGGCCGACACGCCGTCAACCACCGTCAACCAACCGCTGCCCTTGCCGCAGGGCGTGAGCAATGCGGCGGTCGGTGCGGCCGTGCCGAGCACGCCCGAGCCCGCCGCGTGGCTCGCACTGTTTGTGGCACTCGGCCTGGTGGTCGGGGGCCTGCTGCACCAGCGCAAGCACCACTGATCCGCAGCGGAGCGGCGCCATGACGATGACGAATGCCCTGCCCTGCCGCCCGGTGCACATCGCCGCCGCGGGTTGGCTCGCGCTCCACGCCGCCGCGCTGTGGCCGCATGGCCTGTGGGCCGTGCGGCGATGGGCCGACGGTTCGGACGACCCGCTCGGGATCGCTGCCCTGGCCGCACTCGTGATGTGGCTGGTGCGCGCGGCACCGACATTGCGTGTGCAGCCGCGGCTGGGCTGGCTGGTGCTGTCGGCGGCGTTGACGCTGGCCGCCACGGCCGGGTGGCTGCTGGCGCCGCCGCTGCCGGCAGCGATGCTGGCCGCGCTGGCCCTGAGTGCGCATCTCTGCGCCTGGCTGCCCGAGCGCGTGGCGCGCTGGCCGCTGGCGGGCCTGGCATTGCTGGCGCTGCCGCTGGTGGCCTCGCTGCAGTTCTATCTCGGCTACCCGCTGCGCGTGTTCACGGCCGAGATCAGCGCCTGGCTGTTGCAGGCGGTGGGCATCGCAGCCGAACGCAGCGGCGTGGCGATGACCGTCGCTGGAAAACTGGTCATCGTCGATGCGCCTTGCTCGGGCGTGCAACTGGCCTGGCTGGCCTACTTCGCGGCCTGCGCCGTGGCGGCCTTCACCGGCCTGCGTGAGCGCGCCTTCCTGCAGCGCCTGCCCGTCGTCGGCCTGCTGGTGCTGACCGGCAATGTGCTGCGCAACAGCGTTCTGGTGGCCCTCGAGGCGCGCCCGCAAGGCTTGGCGAATGTCTGGCATGAAGCCATCGGCCTGGTGCTGCTGATGGTCGTGATCGGTTTGACTGTGCGCGTGATGAGCCCGCAGGGCCGCCCCAAGGGCGAATGCTCCCCCTCGGGGGGACAGCGCGCAGCGCGAAGGGGGCAGCCATGAACCCGCTGCGCCGCCGGGGAGTGAACCCATGAACATCCATGCTCTGCGCCTGCGCGCATTGGCCCACTGGCCGTATGCCTTGACCGCCACGCTGCTGTGGTGCGCGATGCTGCCGCTGGCCGGTCACAGTGCAGCGCCGCCAGTGCCAGCCGCTACATCGCAAGACGCGCCTGAGTGGCCGCGCGAGTGGCGCGGCCAAGGCTTGCAGCCCCTGGCCCGCTCGGCCGTCGAGGCGCGCTTTGCCGAACGCTTCCCCGGCCGCATCGCGCGCTTTCGCGTCGAGGGCAGCGGCGACGAGCTGGTGCTGCGCGATGTGCAGCGGCCCACGCGCATGCTGCACCCGGCGGCCGACTGCTGGCGCGGCATCGGCTGGCAGGTCGGCGCCGCGCAACTGGTGCGCGAAGACGATACCGCCGACGCGCTGCTCTGGCGCTGCTTCGAGGCCACGCATGGCGGCCAGCGTGTGCGCGTGTGCGAGCGCATCGTCGACGCCCAAGGCCAAGCCTGGACCGACACCTCGGCCTGGTTCTGGGCCGCGTCGCTGGGCCAAAGCAGCGGGCCGTGGCAGGCCGTCACCCGCGTGCAGGGGTTGTGACCATGCGCCGCGCTGCGATGTTCGCGTTGGTCGTGCTGGCCACGCTGGTGGCTGTGCTGGCCACGGAAGTGCTGGCCACACTCGCAACCCTTGCGCCCGGCAGCGCAGCGTGGACGCTGCCGCTGCGCGTGACGGTGTTCGGCCAGCCCGTGCAGCGCGACGCCAGCGTGCCGGTGCTGCTGCGCTTGGCCACCCACCCGCTGGCCGCGTTCGCGATCGACGGCCGCCATGTCGATACCGCGCACGGCCGCTGGCAACTGAGTGCCGGATCGTCCGAGGGCCTGGTCGCCACCTGCGCGCCTTGCCGCCTGTCGCTGGCCGCGCTCGGCCCGGCGCCGTTGGTGCTCGAGCGGGTGCAGCTTGCGATCAGTGCCGACGGTGGCGACCAGTACCACGGCACGCTGCGGCTCGGCGCGCCACCGCACACCCTGGCGCTGCTCTGGCGCGGCCACATCAACCGCGCTGGCCGCATGCAGCTCGACGCCACGCTGCCCACCACGCCGTTGCAGCACGCAGTGCAGGTGTTCGGCAGCGCGCTGCCCGAGCGCGCGAGCGTGCAGGTCGACGGCAGCTTGTCGCTGGCCCTCAGCGCCCGCTTGCCCGAAGGCCCCTGGCGCGTGCAGCCGCGCATCGACGGCTTCGCGGTGCACGGCCTGGGCACCGAGCGCCTGCTCGACCTGCAACGCCCGGCCGCCTGCCGCGACGGCAGCGATGGCAGCATTGCGTCGGTCGCCGGCTGGTTGCCGCGCGCAGTGGTCGCCGCCGAAGACCAGCGCTTCTTCGACCACCCGGGCTACGACCTCGCGGCCCTCACCGACGCCTGGCAGAACAACCAACAGCCGGGCGCCGCGCTGGCCGGCGCCAGCACGCTGAGCCAGCAACTGGCCAAGCGGGTCTACACGGGCGACGACCGCAGCGCCGCGCGCAAGCTGCGCGAGTTGCTCTATGCCGTAGAGATGGAGCGCACGCTGGGCAAGGCGCGCATCCTGCAGCTCTACCTGGCGCTGGCGCCCTGGGGCGACGGCGTCTGCGGCGCCGAGCGGGCCGTGCGCGTGCACCTGGGCCAGCGCGACGCTTCGGCCGTCGGGCCGGTGGCCGCCGCCTGGCTGGCCAGCCTGCTGCCGCAGCCCGATGCGCTGCTGCGCGCCGAGCAGCAGCGCGGCGAAGTGGATGCCGAGCGGGTCGCTCGGGTGATCGAAGCGATGCGGCCGATGAATGCGGCACGGCGCGAGAAGGCGCAGTCCACGCTGCCGTTCTGGTCCCCGCCCGCGCTGACCCGGCCACGCGAGGGCCCGCCGCCAGCACCGCTGGCCAGCCCTTGAAGAACAGCCTGCACGCTCGGCCGGTGTCACCGACAATCACGTCGCTTACCGGCGGCTGCACCGGCCCGGCGTTGGCTTGCACTCCAATGCCGGGGCCGCCTGCGCCGCGCGGCTGGCACAACGACAAAACACGGTGAACGCTCTGGCCTGCACTTCCATCCCGACCCGCTCCGTCGCCTGCGGCGTGATCGCTGCGGCTCTGCTCTTGCTGGCCCTGCTGGGCGGCTGTGCGGCACCGGCTACCCGGCCAGGCGGTGGCGCCCCCGTCACCGGCAGCCCGGGCGGCGAGCCGTCGCCCGGGCCCGCCACGTCGCGGCCCGCGCCGCCTGCGCCCGTCGTGTCGCCGCTGGTCACCGAGCAACGCTGGCTCGACGAATGGTTCCGCGGCACCCCGGTGGTGATCGCGATGGCCGACAGCAGCACGCTGGGCGTCGATGTGCCGCTCATCAACTCGTTCGACGCCGGCAGCAGCCGCATCAAGCCGGCACTGGCCGCGGTGCTCGACCGCGTGGCCACCAGCCTGCGCCGTCAGCCGGCGATGCGGGTATCGATTGCGGCACCGGCCGATGCCAACGGCCCGGCGGCGCTGGCTGCCAGCCGCGCGCAACAGGTGCGCGAGCACCTGGTGGCGCGCAACGTCGCCGCCACGCGCCTGGGCGGCGCGCCCGCCGTGCGGGCTGGCAGTGCGCTGCAGTTGCGCATCGTCATCGCGGCGCAGCCGATCAGCCGCCTCAACGACGCCACCTTGCCGGTGCCGGTGGGCGCGGTCAAGCCGGTCGCGGCCACGCCGGCATCGGCCGCCAAGCGCTGATCAGGCGGCCTGCAAGGGGCTGAACAAGGGGTCGTGCCGCGTGCGCGGCCGGTAGGCCGAGACCTGGCGCGTGATCGCCGCGATGTGCTCCGGCGTGGTGCCGCAACAGCCCCCGGCGATGTTGAGAAAGCCGCTGCGGGCAAACTCGCCCATCAGGCCGGCGGTGACGTCGGGCGTCTCGTCGAAGCCGGTTTCGCTCATCGGATTGGGCAGGCCGGCATTCGGGTAGCACGAGACGAAGGTGTCGCCCGCCACCTTGGCCAGCTCTTCGATGTAGGGCCGCATCAGCGCCGCGCCAAGGGCGCAGTTCAGGCCGATGGCCAATGGCCGGGCATGGCGCACCGAGTGCCAGAAAGCGGCCACTGTCTGGCCCGACAGAATGCGGCCCGAGGCGTCGGTGACGGTGCCGGAGATGATCACCGGCAGCCGCTCGCCGGTCTGCTCCATCAACTCGTCCAGGGCAAAGATCGCGGCCTTGGCGTTGAGGGTGTCGAAGATGGTTTCGACCAGGAACAGGTCGGCGCCGCCTTCGAGGAGTGCCGACGCTTGTTCGTGGTACGCCGCGCGCAACTGCTCGAACGTGACATTGCGCGCACCGGCATCGTTGACATCCGGGCTGATGCTCGCGGTGCGCGGCGTCGGGCCCAGGGCGCCGGCAACGAAGCGCGGCTTGTCGGGTGTGCTGGCCGCATCGGCGGCCTGGCGGGCGATCCACGCAGCAGCCAGGTTCATCTCGCGCGCCAGGTGCGCCAGGCCGTAGTCTTCCTGCGCGATCGAGGTGGCGCCGAAGGTGTTGGTCTCGATGATATCGGCGCCGGCCGCCAGGTACGCAGCATGGATTTCGCGCAGCACGTCGGGCCGCGACAGTTGCAGCAATTCGTTGTTGCCCTTCAGGTCCTTCGGGTGGTCCTTGAAGCGCGCGCCGCGGTAGTCGGCCTCGGCCAGCTTGTAGCGCTGGATCATGGTGCCCATCGCGCCGTCGAGGATCACGATGCGCTGGGCCAGCAGCGCGGGCAGTGCCGCGGCACGGGTGTAGGGGGTGGCACTCATGCGCCGATTGTAGGAACACCGCGAACCCGGCGCTCAGCTCAGCGGCGCGAACAGGCTCTTCAGGAACAGCGAGGGCCTGAACGTGCGTGGCTTGGCGCGTTCGGCCTGGGCCCACTTCAGCACCGTGGCCGCCGGCAGCGGCTTGGCGAACAGGAAGCCCTGGAATTCGTCGCAGCCGAGCGAGTGCAGCATGTCGCGCTGCGCGGCCGTTTCGACACCCTCGGCCACCACGGTCAGGTCCAGCGCATGGGCGAGATGGATCACCGCCTGCACGATGGCCCGCGCATCGTTGTTGGAATCGACATCGCTGATGAAGCTGCGGTCGATCTTCAGCTCGGTGGCGGGCAACTGGCGCAGATAGGACAGGCTCGAATAGCCGGTGCCGAAGTCGTCGATCGAGACCTTGACGCCGATGCGGCCCAGGCGCGTCAACGCGCGGTGCGCGTTCTTGGTGTCGGTCATCGCGGTCGATTCGGTGACCTCGCAAGTCAACATCGCGGGGGTGATGCCGTAATGCTGGAGCAGATGCTCGATGCGCCCGACCAGGCCATGCTGCTTGAGCTGTTGCGCCGACAGGTTGATGGCCACGCGCATCTGCACGCCATGGCCCTTCCATTCGTGCATTTGCCGGCAAGCCTGCTCGAGCACCCAGTCGCCGATGCCGCTGATCAGGCCGATGCGCTCGGCCATGGGAATGAACAGGTCGGGTCCCACCAGGCCGCGCGTCGGATGGTTCCAGCGCAGCAGGGCCTCAACCGCCGTGACCTGGCCGCTCTCGGCATCTATCTTGGGTTGGTAATACAGCTCGAACTGGCCCAGTTCGACGGCCTTGCGCAGATCGCGCATCAATTCGGCCTGGATGCGCGCATCGCCCCCCATGCCCGGCTCGTGGAAGGCGAAGGTCGAGCCGCCGGCGCGTTTGGCCACGTACATGGCCGCGTCGCCCGAGGCCATGATTTTGTTGGCCGCGCCGCAATCCGGATAGAAGGCGATCCCGATCGAGCACGACAGCGCCACTTCGGTGTCGGCCACCGCGTAGGGCGTGCGCAGTGCCACCAGAACGCGCGAGGCCAACAGCGAAGCCTCACCGGTGTTCAGCGGCTGGTCCACCAGCATCACGAATTCATCGCCGCCGACGCGCGCGATCGTCGCGCCCTGGGGCGCGGTGTGGCGCAAGCGTTCGCCCACCGCGCGCAGCACACGGTCGCCGCTGGCATGGCCATAACAGTCGTTGACGGGCTTGAAGCCGTCCAGATCGATGAACAACAGGGTCAAGCGGCCGCGCGCAGCGTCGGCCGCGGCCACGGCGGCGGCCAGTTTGCGGTCGAACATCAGGCGGTTGGACAGGCGCGTCAGGGGGTCGCGGAAGGCCAGCTTTTGCAGATTCTGGTTGGCTGCCTGCAAAGATTCGGACAGCTTCGCGGCCTTGCCGTTGAGGTGCCGCTCGATGCGCACGCTCAGGCGCGTCACGGTCAGCATCATGGCGGCGCCCACGCCGGCCATCAGCGCGATCACGACGGCGGGCAACTCGGTGCCCCCCGCGGCGCTGTCGCCGTCGGCGCCGCCAGGGGGCTGCGCAAGCAACCACACCTGGCCCACCAGCACGGCGCCCAGCAACAGAACCAGCGCGATGCGCCGCGGCGAGATGCGGCGCAAACTCGCGCCGGCGTAGGTGTTCAGCGCCAGCACCATGGCCGCAGTGATGCACAGCGAGGCCACCAGCGTCGACGCAGCGTGATCGAAGCTGAAGTGGGCCGCCGGCAGCTTGCCCTGGGCGACGTCGCCCGCCAGGTGCGTCAGCGCAAGACCAACGCCGCTGGCCAACAGGGTCGGCAGTGCCTTGGGCAGGCTCTCGCGCAGGCTGGCCGCAGTGTGCAACACGGCACTGGCCGCAGCCACGGCGCACAACCAGGACAGCAGCACCAGTGGCAGTTGGGCCGTGACCGTACCGTCGCCGCTGTGCGACAAGACACTCATCACATGGGTGGCCCACAGGCCGGTGCCGACCGCCAGGGAAACGCCGGGCCGCAGACCGTCGAGGCACAACCAGGGCCCGGCCTTGGCCAAGCTGCGGCTGCACTCCGAGGCCACGAAGGTTGTGTAGGCGGCCAGCAGCAGGCCACAAGTCAGGATGGCGGGGTCGAGCGGCGTGTTGGCGATCATGGAGCGTCCGGGTACTTGTTCTCGAGGCCCCCCTGCCCGCCTGTGCGAACGGCTCACAGGGCGAGTGCAATGAGGATAGGCCGGTCCCGTCGACAATCCGAGGAAGGAATTGGCAACCCCGGGCGCCTTGGCGCGCCAGTGCGCCCTCGCCAGCGGCTCGTGCGAGCATCACCGATCGCGCGCCATCGACAGCGGCGCCACACCACCCATGAAGAATCTGACCCCACGCGAAGCCCACAGCTACCTGCAAGCGCAAGGCAACGCCCTGTTCGTCGACGTGCGCATGGAGATCGAGTACCTCTATGTCGGCCACCCGCCGGGCGTGCTGCATGTGGCCTGGTACGAGTACCCCGACATGCAGCCCGACGTGCCGCGCTTCGTCGAGCAGGTGCGGCGCGAAGCGGCGGGCAACCTGACGCGCGCCGTGGTGCTGATCTGCCGTTCGGGCAAGCGCACGGTCGATGCCGGCCTGGCTCTCGAAGCGGCCGGCTTTGGCGAGGTGGTGAATGTGCTGCACGGCTTCGAGGGCGAACTCGACGAGGGCTTTCGGCGCGGCCGCCTCAACGGCTGGCGCTTTGACGGCCTGCCGTGGGAGCAGTTGTAGTTATTGCAGCGTCGGCGGCTCGCCAGCGGCCGGCTGCACCTCGCGCGGCGCCGCGCGCTTCTCGGTGAACAGGCGCGTGCTTTCTTCGCCCGCGGCCCACAGCGCCAGGCGCTCGGCATCCATCGGCCGGGCGAACAGATAGCCCTGGAATTCGTCGCAGCCCAGGGTTTGCAGGATGTCGCGCTGACGCTCGGTCTCGACGCCTTCGGCCACCACCCGCAGGCCCAGCGCATGGGCCAGGCGGATCACGGCATCGACCACCGCCATCGCATCGCCGCTCTGGCCCAGGTCGGCGACGAAGCTGCGGTCGATCTTCAACTGCTTTGCCGGCAAGGTGCGCAGATAAGCCAGGCTCGAGTGGCCGGTGCCGAAATCGTCGATCGCGAGTGACGCACCGGCGCGCGCGAGCTGGGCGAACGAGCGCAGCGTCGCGCTGGTGTCTTCCATCGCCACGCTTTCGGTGATCTCGAAGGTCAGCAGCGAGGCATCGACGCGGTGCCGCGCAAACGTGCGGCGGATGCGCTGCACCAGGTCGTCCTGGCGCAACTGGTGCGCCGACAGGTTGACGGCCACGCGGATGCGCAGCCCGGCGTCTTCCCAGGCCCGCATCTGCCGGCAGGCTTCGTTGAAAACCCATTCGCCGACGGCGCCGATCAGGCCGAAGCGCTCGGCCACCGCGATCAGCGCGGCCGGGCCGACCGCGCCGCGCACGGCATGCTGCCAGCGCACCAGGGCCTCGACGCCAGTGAACTCGCCGGTGCGGGCATCGACCTTGGGCTGGTAGTGCAGCGTCAGCTCGCCGTGCTCGATGGCCAGGCGCAAATCGTTTTGCAGCGACAACTGATCGCTGGCATCGAACTCCATGCGCGGCTCGAAGAAGGCATAGGTCGAGCCGCCGGTGCGCTTGACGGCGAACATCGCCGAATCGGCATTGCCGATCAGGCGGTTGGTGGGGCCGTGCTCGGGGAACACGGCGATGCCGATCGAGCACGACAGCCGCACCTCGCTGCCGCCTGGCAGCGCGTACGGTGCGATCAGCGAGTGCAGGGTGCGCTGCGCTGCGGCAGCGGCAGCCTCGTGCGATCCGGGTGCCGCCACCAGCAGCAGGAATTCGTCGCCGCCGATGCGCGCCGCAGTGTCCTGCGGCCGGGCCAGTGCCGACAGGCGTCGGCCGACCTCTTGCAGCACCTCGTCGCCAGCCGCGTGGCCGAAGGATTCGTTGATGGCCTTGAAGCCGTCGATGTCGATGAACAGCACCGCCATCGCCGAGGGGCTGCGGCCGACATGGTCGAGAAGGTTGTCCAGCCGCTCCTCGAAATGCGGCCGGTTCGGCAGGCCGGTCAGCGCGTCCTGGTAGGCCAGTTGGCGCAGGCGCTTGTTGGCGGCGTGCAGCGAACTCGACAGCGACTGCGCGCGGCGGCCGGTGCGCGAATCGACCAGCACGCAAACCAGGGCCATCGCCAACACGAAGCCACCGAAGGCCAGCGCCACCAACACCAATTTGGCATCGACCGCGCCGGGCGGCATCACGCTGACCAGGCCGTCGACCTCGGCCGGCGTCACCGGTACCAGCGCCGGCACCGCAGCCAGGGCGAGCCCCTGCCCGATCAGCCAGGCCAGGGCGAATGCCGCCACCCCGGCCGCGCGCTGCGAGGCCGGCCAGCGAAAGCCCGGCCGCTTGGGGCCATTGAGCAAGGCCAGCGCCAGCCACAGGCCGGCCGCTGCCACCGCCAGGGCGGCCACGGTAGGCCCGGCGGCCAGCGCCTGCCAGCGCGGCGGCACGGCCATGGCCGCGCCGAGCACCACAAACACGATCGGCATCAGCGCCAGCAACAGCAGCAGGGTGGCCGCATTGACCAGGCGTTGCGAGGGCAGCCAGCGCGCAACCAGCAGCGTGGCCGCGCAGCCGGCCACCGCCAGCGCCCAGGCGCCGACGAAGGGCCGGACGGCGAACCACATCAATGCCGCCGCATCCTGCGTCGCCTGCCACAGGCCGAGCTGCAGGATCCACAGCCCCGTGCCGACGGCAAACGATGCGCCGATGCCCCAACCGAGCGCGACGACCCAGTCCTGCGAGCGCACCTTGCGCAAGGCATGCGCCAGGATCGCGGCGGTGGCGGCCGCGCCGACGAGCAGGCCAGCGGCCGCGTCCGCGGTCAAGGGGTGCGAGATCAACGGGGCCAGGGCCATCGGCAAACGATAGGATTCGCGGTCGTCGGCAAGTCAGTGATTGTTGCCGATGGCGTCGATGCCCGCCCATCGGCAACTGCGCAGTCAAACCGTTTGTTATAGGCGTTGCGCCGGTGGCTCATCAGGGCGATGAGAAGCCGATGCCTCGCCGCTCGCGCACGCCGGGCTTGACGCGGTGCTCGCTCTCCAACTGGGCCAGGAACTCGTCGGGGGCAAACTCGGCGGCGAGGATTTCGACCTGGCGCTTGACCGCGGCGAAGTCGCCGGGTGCGAGTTGGTCCAGCGCCGCCAGCCGGTGGCGCTGCTCGGCGGTGATCAGCGCGGCATCGCCTGCCAGCGCCTCGGCAATGAACATCGCCACGCGCTGCTCGCTGGCCATCGGCTTGAAGCGCACCTTGAACGTGAAACGGCGCAACGCGGCCTCGTCGAGCTCGTCGAACAGGTTGGTGGTGCAGATGAACAAGCCGCCGAAGCGCTCCATGCCCTGCAGCATTTCGTTGACCTCGGTGACCTCGTAGGTGCGCTCGGCGCGCTGGCGGCTGCGCAGGAAGCTGTCGGCCTCGTCGAGCAGCAGCACCGCGTTTTCGCTCTGCGCTTCCTCGAACATCTTGGCCATGTTCTGCTCGGTCTCGCCGACATACTTGCTCATCAGGTCGCTGGCCTGGCGCACCAGCAGCGGCCGTTGCAGGGCCTGCGCGATGTGCTCGGCCAGCGCCGTCTTGCCGGTACCCGGGGGCCCGTGAAAGCACAGCGTGCCGTGGCCGCGGCGGCGCAGCGCCTCGACGATGCGCGGGATCTCGAAATGCGATTCGACATTCAGCAGCGACAGGTCGTAGCGGGTGACGACGCGGCGCGCGGCGTGGCGCTGGCTGTCCTGGCCCAGCGCCTTGTCGGCGTTGCCGAGCTGGCGCTCGATCAAGGCTTCGACGCCGAGCGCGCCGCCCTCGTTCGGCCGCACCAGCCCGGCAAAGCGCACCGCGGTGCGAATCTGCGCCGGGGTCAGCCCGCGCCGCTCGGCCAGCTTGGCGGCAAAGCCTGCGCCAACCTCAATACCCGTCAGCGCGCGTGCCACCAGGGCCTCGCGCGCGCCGGGCGGCGGTGACTTGAGTTCGAGGTGGTACTGGAAGCGGCGGCGGAAGGCCGGGTCGATCTGCTCGATGCGGTTAGTGACCCAGATCACCGGCACCGGGTTGGTCTCGAGGATTTGATTGACCCAGGCCTTGCCGCTGACGCTGGCCGACGGCGACGCGTCACTGGCATCCAGCCGCGAGATCAACTGCGCCGCGTCGGCCGAGATCGGCGGGAACACATCTTCGACTTCGTCGAACAGCAGCGCCACATTCGAGCTGCCTTTGAGAAACACCTGGCTGATCTGCAGCGAGCGGTAGCGGTCGCGGCCGGTCAGCGAATTGCCGTCGCGGTCGGCGTACTCGACCTCGTACAGCTCGAGGTTCGCCGCCTGCGCGCAGACCTTGGCCAGCTCGGTCTTGCCGGTGCCCGGCGGGCCGTAGAGCAGCACGTTAACGCCGGTCGCATGCGCCTGCACGGCGTTGGCCAGCAGGGTGGTCAGCACCTGCACGTCCTCATTGACGAAAGCGAAGTCGCCGCCATTGAGCTCGCACTTGGCGGCCGGCCGCGTGAACACCGCCATCAGGTCGCTCGGCGCCGGATACTCGCGCATCAGCACCGGCGGCAGTTGTTCGCTGACCTTCATCAGGTCGGCCAGGTCGGTGATGTTGTGCTCGGAGATCAGGTTCTCGACCATGCCGGTGCGCTCCAGGCGCGAGCCGGCGCGCAGGGCCTCGGCCACCTCTTGCTCGTTGACACCGGCCACTGCGGCGATCGCGGCGTAGGCCTCCTGCGCGCTGCCGACCTTGAACTCGACCAGCAGGCCGCGCAGCTCGCGCTGGTAGCGCGCCAGCGTGCCGTACAGCAGCAGCGCGCGCTCGGCGGGGTTGAGTTGCAAAAGGCCGGCCAGCGCATCGATATTCTTCTGCACCAGGGTCGACTCTTTCTTCAGGCTGCGCGCCAACCAGTCGGCGGTGGCGCCGAGCACGGCGAGCAGGTCTTTCGGTGCGTCCTTGACGTATTCGTCGATGTAGAAGAACAGCGTGCCTTCTTCGTACGGGCCGCGCCAGGGGCCGTGGCGCTGCATGAAGGCTTCGTCGCTCAGCGCCTCATGGCCGCGCCACTGATCATTGCCCTTGCAGCGGCGGCCGAGGAATTCGCGCAGGCGGTGCAGCGCCGTCAGCGGCCAGACCAGGTGGCGGCCGGTCAGCGACAGCAGGCTGGCCCAATCGCGGCGCAGGTTGAAACGCGCGGCGTTGCGCAGTGTCAGCGCGAGCACGAACTGCGAGCACATGCGGTCGAGCACCGGCGCTTCACGCAGGCCGGGGGACAACACGATTTGGACTTCGGCGCGACTTCGCACAGCGCAAACCTCCAGCGGCCACCATACCCCAACAACGGCCAGGGTTCGCGCCATCTTGGCCCAGCCCCGCCACGGGGGCAAGCACTGGCGCGTTACCTTGTGCTCGGCAATTCGCTCAGTGCAATACCAGGGGTTGCTGGGCCAGGGCGGTGTAGCGGCCGATCAGCTCGTCGAGTTGCTCTTCGCTCGGGCTGGTTTGCACCAAGGCATCGACGGCGGCCTTGAACTGCAACGCAGCGGCGCCGTCGAGGAAGATTTCCTTGCGCGCGAATTTGTCGACGATCTCGTAGCCGCCGCGCTGCGGTGTGACGCCGCCCGCGGCGTCGCCACCGAAGTCAAATTGCACGACGGCGAAACTGTCCGAGTTGTAGAGCATCAACATGCAGGCATCTCCTTGGCACCTGGCCAACGTGAGCGCTGCAACGCGGATTTCAAGGCCGCGGATGACAGGCCGTCAATTCGGTTCGCGCAAGAGTTCCAGCGCCGCACCACCGCCCGAGGGCGTCTGCAGCGCGCGCAGCGGCAGGTAATGCGCGGCCGGGTCGAGCCAGACTTCGGCGCGGATGCCGTAGATTCGCGTCGGCTCGCGCACCAATTTCAGCGTCGGCGTGTCGCCGAGCAACTCGAGGCCCATGACGACAAAGGTCCAGACTTCGGCATCGCCGCGCGCACCGGCCACGAACAGCAGCACGCTGGCGCCCGCGACAAAGCGTTCGGGTGCGGCGGCAACGATGGCTGGCAATTGCAGCATCCAGCTCAAGCGGTCCTGGGCGCCGGGCAGCAGAGGCAGTTCTCGGGTCGGCCCGGAGAACGTGAGCTTGCCGGCCGCGCGCTGGAAGTTCGCCGCGTGCGTGTCACGGCCGCGGCGGCGCACGGCAAAACGCTCCGGGGCGACGCCGGCCGCATCGAGCTGGCCCTGGCTGGCCCAGTCGAGCACCGTCATCCCCGCCACCCGGCCTTGCAGGTGCAGGGTGTAGCGCGCGTCGGCCTGTAGCGTCCACTCCAGCTCGGCGCTGCCCACCAGCAGGCCGCGCTGCATGCGGTAGTGCCATTGCCCCGCAGGCGGCAGGCGGGTCGGGTAGACGGGCACATCGACCGCCGCCAGCGCCGCGGCGGACAGGGGCTCGCCGCCAGGCTCCGCGGGCTCCGGCGATTCGGCCATTGCCGATGCCGGCGTGGCCGCGGCTGGCGCAGCGGCCGCAGACGCTGCGCGGCTGCGCGGCACGGGCGGGCGCGCGGGTGGCGGCGTCTCGGCCACGCGTGTCGCGGGTAGCGGCGCCATCACCGGCGGCGCCGGCAAGGCCAAGCTGCGCACCTGCATCGTGGCCGCAGCCACCGGCGGGCCCTCGGGGTCGAACCAGGCCGGGCCGAGCAGCGACAAGGCGCCAAGGTGCAGCAACAACACCGCCAGCGCGATGGCGGCGAGCAAGAACCAGCGGTGGCGCAGGGCAGCGGTCAAGGTCGGTCAAGGCCGGTGATGGGCGGGGCAAATCGAATCACAATGGCGCCATGAAGCTCGCCACCTACAAAGACGGCTCGCGCGACGGCCAACTCGTCGTTGTCTCGCGCGATCTCACGACCGCCCATTTTGCGACCGGCATTGCCACGCGCCTGCAACAGGTGCTCGACGACTGGAATTTCCTCTCGCCGCAGTTGCAGGATTTGTACGTCACCCTGAACCAGGGCAAGGCACGCCACGCCTACGAGTTCGTGCCGGAAATGTGCGCCGCGCCGCTGCCGCGGGCCTACCAATGGGCCGATGGCTCGGCCTATTTGAACCATGTCGAGCTGGTGCGCAAGGCGCGCCAGGCCGAGGTGCCGGCGAGCTTCTACGAAGACCCGCTGATGTACCAGGGCGGCAGCGACGACTTCCTCGGCCCCTGCGACGACGCGCCGTTTGCCAGCACCGACTGGGGCATCGACTTCGAGGCCGAGGTCGCCGTCATCACCGGCGATGTCGCCAACGGCACCGCAGCGGACCCGGCGCTGGAGGGCATCCGCTTGCTGATGCTGGCCAACGACTGGAGCCTGCGCAACCTGGTCCCGAACGAACTGGCCAAGGGTTTCGGCTTCTTCCAGAGCAAGCCGGCCACCGCCTTCAGCCC
>JANOKY010000594.1:0-5401 GCA_031419635.1 Burkholderiales bacterium
AGAAAACGGCCGTTGACCGAGCGCAGTTCGGCACTCACCAAAGGACCCGTGCCGGCCGCGGTTGCAGCACCACTCTCGCCCTGCCGAGCCGCGCCAACACTGGCGCTGGCGTATCCGGTCATGCTGTAAACTGACATTGAACCCTGACACTCAAAAGCCACCGCCGATTATGTCAAAGCCCAAACCCGCCCCGCTGCCCGCGGGAACCGTGGTTGGCGGCTATCAGATCGTGAAGAAGTTGGCGGCTGGCGGCTTCGGTGTCGTCTACCTCGCCGAAGACGAGCAGCGCCACCTGATCGCGCTGAAGGAATACCTGCCGGCCTCGCTGGCCGAGCGCTCGCCGGGTGAGCTCACGCCGCGTGTCAAGCCCGACAAGCTGCCGCTGTACCGACTGGGCCTGAAGTGCTTTTTTGAAGAGGGCCGTTCGCTGGCGCAGATTTCGCACCCGAGTGTGGTCTCGGTGCTGAACTTCTTCCGCGAAAACGAAACCGTCTACATGGTGATGAACTACCTACAGGGCGACACCCTGCAGGATTTCATCGTCACCGCGCGCGACTTGAAGCGTGACAAGGTGTTCCGCGAGTCGACCATCCGCTCGCTGTTCGACGAGATCCTGCGCGGCTTGCGCATCGTGCACCAGCACAAGATGCTGCACCTGGACATCAAGCCGGCCAACATCTTCGTCACCAACGAGAACAAGGCCGTGCTGCTCGACTTCGGCGCCGCGCGCGAAGTCCTGAGCAAGGAAGGCAACTTCATCCGGCCGATGTACACGCCGGGCTTCGCGGCGCCCGAGATGTACCGCCGCGACGGCTCGCTCGGGCCTTGGACCGACATCTACGCCATCGGCGGCTGCATCTACGCCTGCATGCAGGGCTATCCGCCCAACGACGCGCCGCAGCGCATCGAGAAAGACCGGCTGGCGCTGTCGCTCTCAAGGCTGCGCAATGTTTACTCCGACAACCTGATCGAAGTCACCGAGTGGTGCATGTCGCTGGACCCGCTCTCGAGGCCGCAGAGCGTGTTCGCGTTGCAGAAGGAACTGGCCCGCGAGACCGAGCGCCGCTACACCAAGCTGAGCTTCAGCGAGCGGCTGAAACTGCAACTCGAAAACCTGAAAACAGGCGCGAAAGCGTAGGCCATGCGGTTCAGCGTTTACCAGATCAGCCGCAAGGGTGGCCGCGAAAAGAACGAAGACCGCATGGGCTATTGCTACACGCGGGACTCCGGCCTGTTCGCGCTGGCCGACGGCATGGGCGGGCACCCGGAAGGCGAGGTCGCCTCGCAGCTCGCACTGCAAACCCTGGCCGCGTTGTTCCAGCGCGATGCCAAACCGACGCTGACCGACCCGCTGCGCTTTCTGCACGACGCCATCGTCGCGGCCCACCACCAGTTGCTGCGCTACGCCACCGAGAAGGCGCTGATGGACACGCCGCGCACGACCATCGTGGCCTGTGTGATGCAGGGCAACGCCGCCTACTGGGCCCACTGCGGCGATTCGCGGCTGTACATGGTGCGCGGCGACAAGCTGATCGCCCGCACCCGCGACCATTCCTATACCGAACTGCAGGAAACCCTGTCGCACGTCGTGCCGATGGGCGAGAAGTTCAACCGCAACGTGCTCTTTACCTGCCTGGGCAGCCCGGGCAAACCGGTGGTCGACACGGCAGGCCCGCTGTTGCTGCATGCCGGTGACCGCCTGCTGTTGTGCTCCGACGGCCTGTGGGGCAGCGTCACCGACACCGTGATCGCCGAGCAATTGGCGCTGCGGCCGATCTCCGATTCGGCGCCCGAACTGGTCGAGCAGGCGCTGCGCAAAGGCGGCCCGAAGAGCGACAACGTGACGGTGATTTCGGTCGAATGGGAATCGGCCGAAGACAGCGACAACAGCGCCGGCATCACCACCGACAGCCTGGGCGAGGAGGTCTTTGCCTCCACCATCCAGGCCAGCGTTATCGGCGACCTGGCCAGCGACGATCTCGACGAGGCGGAGATCGAGCGTTCGATCAAAGAGATCAACGACGCCATCCGCCGCTCCAACGAAAAGAAATCGTGATGACCGATTTCCTGCGCATTGGCGGCCGAGCCGCCGCGGCCCTTCGTCCTTTGCGCATCGAGCGCGGCTACACGAAACATGCCGAGGGCTCGGTGCTGATCGCCTTCGGTGCCACCCAGGTGCTGTGCACGGCGTCGGTGGAAGAGAAGGTGCCGCCGCACAAGCGCGGCAGCGGCGAAGGCTGGGTCACGGCCGAATACGGCATGCTGCCGCGCGCCACCCACACCCGCAGCGACCGCGAGGCCGCGCGCGGCAAGCAGAGCGGGCGCACGCAGGAGATCCAGCGCCTGATCGGGCGCTCGCTGCGCGCAGTGTTCGACCTGGCGGCGCTGGGCGAGCGCACGATCACGCTCGACTGCGATGTGCTGCAGGCCGATGGCGGCACGCGCACCGCAGCCATCACCGGCGCCTTTGTTGCCGCGCACGATGCGGTGAGCTGGTTGCTGGCGCAGGGGCGCATCGCTGCGAGCCCGATCCGCGATCATGTGGCCGCCATCTCCGTCGGCCTGCTGCACAACCTGCCGCTGCTCGACCTCGAGTACAGCGAAGACTCGGTCTGCGACACCGACATGAACGTGGTCATGACCGGCGCGGGTGCCTACGTCGAGGTGCAGGGCACGGCCGAGGGCGCGGCGTTCACGCGCTCGCAGATGGATGCGTTGCTGATGCTGGCCGAGCGCGGTATCGCCGATCTGGTGGCGGCACAAAGGGCTGCGCTGCGGCCATGAAATGGGTGCTGGCGTCCAACAACGCCAAGAAGCTCGCCGAATTGCAGACCCTGTTCGCTGGCCTGCCGATCGAGTTGATCACCCAGGGCTCGCTCGGCATTGCCGAGGCCGAGGAGCCGCATGCCAGCTTCGTCGAAAACGCGCTGGCAAAGGCGCGGCATGCAGCGCGCCAGAGTGGCCTGGCGGCGATCGCCGACGATTCGGGGCTGTGCGTGGACGCACTGGGTGGCGCACCGGGCGTGCAGTCTGCCGTCTATGCAGGCGCACTGACCCTGGTGGGCGATCGCGAAGCGCAACGCCGCGTGCAGGACGCCGCCAACAACGCCTTGCTGCTCGAACACATGCACGGCATCACCGACCGCCGTGCGCGCTTCGTCAGCACCCTGGTGGCACTGCGTCACGCCGACGACCCCGAGCCGCTGATCGCTTTCGGCCGCTGGGAGGCCACGCTGCTGACTGACGCGCGAGGCGAGGGCGGCTTCGGCTACGACCCGTTGGTGTGGATCGATTCGCTTGGCGCCAGCGTCGCCGAACTCAATGCCGAGCAAAAGAACGCCGCCAGCCATCGCGCGCTGGCCGCGGCGCAGATGTGCGCACTGATGCGACAGGCCTGGCACCTCGCTTGACGTGAACGAGTCGCCCATCCGCATCCACCGCCAGGCCGCCGCGGGCGCGATCACCCTGGCCGCATTGCCGCCGCTGGCGCTGTACGTGCACCTGCCGTGGTGCCTGAAGAAGTGCCCGTACTGCGACTTCAATTCGCATGAGGCCAGGTCAGGCGCCTTGCCAGAAGCGCGCTACATCGATGCCCTGATCGCCGACCTCGACGCCGCGCTGCCGCAGGTCTGGGGCCGGCGGGTCGTCAGCGTGTTCATCGGCGGCGGCACACCCAGCCTGTTCTCGCCCGCCAGCATCGACCGCCTGCTGGCCGACATCCGCGCCCGCCTGCCGCTCGAGCCCGGCTGCGAAGTCACGCTCGAAGCCAACCCCGGCACCTTCGAGCGCGAGCGCTTTCGCGCCTACCGCGCGGCGGGGGTGACGCGGCTGTCGGTGGGGGTGCAGAGCTTCGACGACACGCTGCTGGCACGCATCGGCCGCGTCCACGACGGCGCGCAGGCGCGTGCCGCGTTGACCGAAGCGAGTGAGGCTTTCGAGACCTTCAACCTCGACCTGATGTATGCGCTGCCCGGCCAGAGCCTGGCGCAGTTGAATGCCGACCTCGACATCGCACTGTCGTTCGAGCCGCCGCACCTGTCGATCTACCACCTGACGATCGAACCGAACACCGCCTTCGCCAGCGCACCGCCGCCGCTGCTGCCCGACGACGATGCGGCCAGCGACATGCTCGACCTCATCACGGCGCGCATGCAGGCCGCTGGCCTGGCGCGCTACGAGGTCTCGGCCTTCGCGCGCCCCGGCCACCGCTGCGCGCACAACCTCAACTACTGGCAATTCGGCGACTACCTCGGCATCGGTGCCGGCGCGCACGGCAAGCTGAGTTTTCCGGGCCGCATCGTGCGCCAGGTGCGCTGGCGCGAGCCGGCGATGTACATCGAGCGCGCACTGGCCGGCCAGGCGCTGTCCAACGAAATCGCGGTCACGTCGGCGCAGTTGCCGTTCGAGTACATGCTGAATGCGTTGCGCCTGGCCGAAGGCTTTGAGCCGGCGCGCTTTGCCGAGCGCACCGGGCAGTCGATCGCGGTCATCGACCCGGCGCTGCAGCAGGCGCTGGCCCGCGGCCTCATCGAGCACGACGGCTCGCGCTGGCGGCCGACGCCGCGCGGCTTCGATTTCCTCAGCGACTTGCAAGCGCTTTTCCTCTGATACGGAACTGCGTTCACCCGCAGAGCACACGCTCGGGCTGACCTTGTGTTTCTGATCACTTGCGCAGGCGCCGTCGCAGCGGCGCCTGCAAACGCCGCAGCGACAGCGCCATCTGCGCGTGCAGCCACTGCCGCAAAGCCACCAGCGGCGGCCACTCAGTCAGCGCGCCGGGGTAGGCGATCCAGTAGGCGTACACCGCGTCGTCGGCCAGCGTCTGCGGCGCCAGTTGCACCAGGCGCCCCTCGCACAAGGCATCGGCAGCGAGCAGGCCACGCCCCAGCGTGATGCCCATGCCCTGCTCGGCGGCCTGCAGCATCAGGCCGGCGTCGCTGAAGCTGGCGACCGGCTGCGTGGCGACCTTCATCCCTAACTGCTCGAACCAGCGGTCCCAGAGCTTGGCCGAACCGAGCAAAGGCTCTTCGGCCAGGGCTTCGGGGCCGCGACCGCGCAGCCTGAGGGCGTAGGAAGGCGCGCCGACCACGATCAGCGGCGAGTCCGCGAGGCGCTCGCTGACCAGCCCGGCCCATTGCCCCGCGCCCTGGCGCAAGGCGCAATGCAGGCCCTCGCGTTGCAGGTCGAGCACGCGCTGCGAGGTCTCGAGTTCGAGCGCGATGTCCGGGTGCTGCTCGCGCCACTGCGGCATGCGCGGCAGCAGCCAGCGTTGCGCGAACGAGGGCAGCAGGGTCAGGCGGATCAACTGCTCGGCGCCGCACGACACCGCCAGCGCGGCGCGCAGGCCATCGTCGATCTGCGCCAGCGCCGGCTCGACCGAGCGCAGCAGGGCGGTGCCGGC
>JANOKY010000595.1:0-2234 GCA_031419635.1 Burkholderiales bacterium
GGCAGCCCGGCCGGGCCGACCACGCCATACCACTGCACCGCGTCGAAGCCCGTGAATCCGGCCTCGACCATCGTCGGCACGTCTTTGAGCAAGGCATGTCGTGCGCCGCCGGTGACCGCGATCGGCCGCACGCGGCCCGAGCGGATGTGCGGCAGCGCCGCGGCCAGGCCCGGGAACATCGCCTGGGTCTGGCCACCGAGCAGGTCGGTGAAGGCCGGCGCGATGCCGCGGTAGGGGATGTGCACCGCGAAGACGTTGGCCTGCTGCTTGAACAGCTCCATCGTCAGGTGCGTCAGCGAGCCCAGGCCGGCCGAGCCGTAGCTCACGCGCGCGGGGTTCTTGCGCAGGTAGTCGGCAAACTGCGCCGCCGTCTGCACCGGCAGCGCGGCGTTGACCACCAGCACATTGGGCGTGCTGCCGATCATGCCCACCGGGGTGAAGTCTTTGATCGCGTCATACGGCAGCTTGCTGCGCGTGGCCGGGCTGGTGCCATGCGTGGCCACATAGCCCTGCATCAGGGTGTAGCCGTCGGGCGCGGCCTTGGCCGTGGCCTGACAGGCGATCGCGCCGCCGGCACCGCCGATGTTGTCGACGACGATGGATTGGTTGAGCAGCTTGGCCCAGCGTTCGGTGACGGTGCGGCCGACCAGATCGCTGCCGCCGCCCGCGGCCACCGGCACGATGTAGCGGATGGTGCGCGCGGGGTAGGACTGCGCACGGGCGGTGGGCCAGGCCAGGGCCATCGACAGGCCCGGCAATGCGGCCACCACGGTTCGTCGTTGCATCGGGTGCCTTTCGTCAATCCTCAAAACCGCCGGCCCGGCGCAACGCAAGCGACTCGCTGCCGGTGAGCATGGCAATGAAGCGCGCCGCCAGTGCAGGTTCGGCGGCGCTGGCGCTCACCGCGGCGGTGTACACCGTGGCCAGCTCGAAGCGCGCCGGCAGCGGCGCCACCAGCGCCACGCCGTCGGTGTAGTTGATCTCGGTGACCTGGGTGCAACCGATCAAGCGCGGCGCATCGCACGCGGCCAGCTCGCGCATCGCCGTCGCGCCATTCGGGTAGGTGCGAAAGCGCGGCGCGCACTCGTCATGAATGCCGAGCGCGCGCATCACGCCCGCGAAGTGGATGCCGGCGGTGGACTTCACCGCGTCGGGAAAGTAGATCGCGTCGGCCGCCAGCAGCGCGGCCTTCAAGGCTTCGGACGTCGAGACATCGGGCTTTGGCGCGCCACGCCGAACAGCGATGCCGGTGTACACGCGGCCGAGCGGCGCGCGGGTGTCGCCGCGCAGACGGCCGGCTTCGACCAGCTCGCCGATCATCTTGTCGGTCGATACCAGTACGTCGCAGGGCTCGCCTGCGAGCAAGGCATCCTTCATCGCGCCGACCGCACCAAAACGGCCGGCCAGTGCCGCACCGCCCTGGGCCGACCACTGCCGCTCGAGGGCCGTGACGAGGCCTTGCGCCGCACCTGCACACAGCAACTGCACGGTGGCCGCCATCACTCTGCTTTTGCGCCCGAGAACTTGACGATGCGCGCCCACTTGGCGATGTCGTCGTTCATGTACTTGGTGAACTCGTCCACGCCCATCGTCATTGCCGTGGTGCCCTGAGCGGTCCAGGCGCGGCGCACCTCGGGGTTGGCTGTGATCTTGCCGACTTCGGCATTGAGCTTGGCAATCACCGCTGGCGGCGTGCCCTTGGGCGCCATCAGGCCGAGCCAGATCGTGGCTTCGTAGCCCGGCACGCCGGCCTCATTCATCGTCGGCACATCGGCCAGGTTCGCCGAGCGGGTCCTGCCTGTCGTGGCCAGGGCCTTGACCTTGCCGCCCTTGATGTGCTCGGTCATTGTCGGGTTGGCGTCGAACATCATTTCGATCTGGCCGCCGAGCACGTCGGTGCGCGCCCCCGCGCTGCCGCGGTAGGGGATGTGCACGATCGAGACGCCGGCCATCGCCTTGAACAGCTCGCCGGCCATGTGGTACGGCGTGCCCGGGCCCGACGATGCGTACGACAGCGCACCCGGCCTGGCCTTCACGGCCTTGATCAGTTCGGGCAGGGTGTTCTGCGGCAGCGACGCCTTGGCTACCAGCACCAGGTCGGAGTAGTTGATCGGCGCGATCGGCGCGAAGTCGCGCATCAGCACGAAGGGCTTGGTCGGGATCAGCGATTCGTTGACGGTGTGCGTGTTCGACATCAACAACAGCGTATAGCCGTCGGGCGCAGCCTTGGCCAC
>JANOKY010000596.1:0-1547 GCA_031419635.1 Burkholderiales bacterium
CGACGGCGGGCGCCGCGCTGAACGCGCTGCAGACGGGCCTGAACATCGGCGTGCTGAAGAACCTGGGCGACGGCCTGTATGGCCTGTCGGCCATTGCGCGCGTGCTGCAGACGCAGTCCAACACCAACATCATGTCGACACCGAATCTGATCACGCTGGACAACGAAGAAGCCAAGATCGTCGTCGGCAACAACGTGCCCTTCATCACCGGCTCGTTCACCAATACCGGCACTGCAGCAGCCAGCCCGTTTCAGACCATCGAGCGCAAGGACGTGGGCCTGACGCTGCGCATCAAGCCGCAGATCGGCGAAGGCGGCACGGTGCGCCTGACCATCTTCCAGGAAAGCTCGGATGTGATCGGCCAAGCCACCGGCACCGGCGGCACCGGGCCGACCACCAGCAAGCGCTCGATCGAATCGAACGTGGTCATCGATGACGGCCAGATCCTGGTGCTCGGCGGCCTGATTCAGGACAAGTACGACGAAAGCAAATCCAAGGTGCCGCTGCTGGGCGACCTGCCCCTGATCGGCAACTTGTTCCGCAGCGAATCGCGCAAGAAGACGCGCACCAATCTGATGGTCTTCCTGCGCCCGACCGTGATGCGCGACGCCGACAGCGCGAACCGGCTTTCGCTCGACCGCTATGACCTGATCCGGGCCCAGCAGAAGGACGCCCAGCCGTCGCCGAGCCTGCTGGTGCCGATCAATGAGGCCCCGGTGGTGCCGCCGTTGCGCGCGAATGGCGCAACGCCGCTGGCCGCACCGGCCCCGGCCTCGAGCCCTCGCTGAGCACGACGATGGGCGCCCGCCACCCCCTGCCCTACGGCTTCGCCAAAGCCCACACGCTGCTGCTCGAAGACGACGGCCAGCAGCTCACCTTGTGGAGCGGCGAACACACGCCGCCCGCGGCGTTGTCAGAAGTGCTGCGCGTGTACGACGTGCAGGTGTTCGAGCGCGAGGCCCAGGCCAGCCTGGCCCAGCGCATCGCCGCGGCCTATGCCGGCGGCGAATCGAGCGCGGCCACGGTCATCGGCGAGGTCGAGAGCGCGGTCGACCTCGGCCGCCTGATGCAGGATCTGCCGGCGGTTGAAGACCTGCTCGAAGCCGCCAACGACGCGCCGATCATCCGCATGCTCAATGCGCTGCTGACGCAGGCCGCCAAGGACGGCGCCAGCGACATCCACATCGAGCCGTACGAGCGCAATTCCTCGGTGCGCTTTCGCGTCGACGGCACCCTGCGCGAAGTGGTGCAACCCAACCGGGCGTTGCACGCGGCGCTGATCTCGCGGCTGAAGATCATGGCTGAGCTGGATATCGCCGAGAAGCGCCTGCCGCAGGACGGCCGCATCTCGCTGCGCATCGGTGGCCGGGCCATCGACGTGCGCGTGTCGACCCTGCCCAGCGCCCATGGCGAGCGCGCCGTGCTGCGCCTGCTCGACAAGGGCGAATCGAAGTTCACGCTCGAATCGCTGGGCATGGACGGTGATGTGCTCAGCCAGTTCAAGCGCCTGGTGCAGCAGCCGCACGGCATCGTGCTGGTCACGGGGC
>JANOKY010000597.1:0-4442 GCA_031419635.1 Burkholderiales bacterium
CAGCTCGAGGGCTTCGCCCAGGCTGCGCGGCAGTTGAAAGTCACCCAGGTAGGCATCGCCTTTGCACTCGGGCGAGGGCTCGATGTGGTTCTTGATGCCGAGGTAGCCGCAGGCCAGCGTGGCGGCCAGCGCCACATAGGGGTTGGCATCGGCGCCGATGACGCGGTTTTCGACCCGCCGCGCGGCGGGTGTGGCCACCGGCGAGCGGATGCCCACGGTGCGGTTGTCGGTGCCCCACTGGATGTTGATCGGCGCGGCATTGCTGCGCACCAGGCGGCGGTAGGAATTGACGTAGGGCGCAAACAGCGCCATCGCCGCCGGGATGTACTTCTGCAGGCCGCCGATGTACCAGAAGAACTCCTTGGTCGGCGTGCCGTCTTCGTGGCTGAAGATATTCAGGCCGGTGGCCTTGGCCAGCACGCTCTGGTGGATGTGCATCGCGCTGCCGGGCTCGCCGGCAATCGGCTTGGCCATGAAGGTGGCGAACATGTCGTGGCGCAGCGCGGCCTCGCGCACCGTGCGCTTGAACATGAACACCTCGTCGGCCAGGCCCAGCGGATGGTCGTGGAAGAAGTTGATCTCCATCTGGCCGGCGCCGACCTCATGAATCAGGGTGTCGACGTTCAACTCCATCTTTTCGCAGTAGTCGTAGACGTCTTCGAACAGCGGGTCGAACTCGTTCACGGCGTCGATCGAATAGGCCTGGCGGGATGTTTCGGCCCGGCCGCTGCGCCCGATCGGGGGTTTGAGCGGCATGTCGGGGTCGGTGTTGCGCGCCACCAGGTAGAACTCGAGCTCGGGTGCGACCACCGCCTTCCAGCCCTTGGCGGCGTACAGGTCGCAGACGCTGCGCAGCACCGAGCGCGGTGCGAAGGGCACCAGCTTGCCGTCCTTGTCGAAGCAGTCGTGAATCACCTGCGCGGTGGGATCGACCGCCCAGGGCACGATGCGCACGGTGCTCGGGTCGGGCTGCAGGTGCATGTCGCGATCGGTCGGGCTGATGACGTCGTAGTACGGGCCCTCTTCGGGAAACTCGCCCGTCACGCCCATCGCCACCACCGCTTCGGGCAGGCGCATGCCACGGTCTTCGGTGAACTTCTCGCGCGGCAGGATCTTGCCTCTGGCCACGCCGGTCAGGTCGGGCACCAGGCATTCGATCTCGGTGACCCGGCGCTCGTTGAGCCAGTTTTCGAGGTCGCTGAAAGTAGAGACGCGGCGCGGGTCCATGGGGCTCACCTGTTGAGTTGTCGTAATGCTCGGCGCGCCTGGCAGGCCGCGCCGAAGGCCGAGAGGATCTGCATCGATACCGGGTTGTCCTGGGCCCGCCACTCCGGGTGCCATTGCACGCACAGGTTGAAGGCGGGTGCATCGGGCTGGGAGAAGGCCTCGATCACACCATCCGGTGCGCGGGCTTCGACCCGCAAGCCCGTGGCCAGCCGGTTGGCGGCTTGCGCGTGCAGCGAGTTGACGTCGAAGTGGCTGCGGTCGAGCACCCGCGCGAGCACGCCGCCCGGCTCCACGCTCACCGTATGCGCGCGGCCGTACTGCACAGCAATCGGTGCGCTGTCGTCGGCGCGGTGGTCGTTGTAGCCAGGCACTTCCTGCACCGCCTGGTGCAGGCTGCCGCCGAGCGCCACATTGGTTTCCTGCGAGCCGCGGCAGATGGCCAGCAGCGGCACGCCGCGCGCCAGCGCCATGGGGATCAGCGGCAGCGTCCAGGCGTCGCGTTCGGTATCGAGCGGCAGGGCCGGGTTGTGCACGCCTTCGTCGAAGTGGCTCGGGTGCACGTTGGACGGCGAGCCGGTGAGAAAGAGGCCATCGGCCAGGTCGAGCAGGGCATCCAACTCATCAAGCGTTGCGCTCGGTACCACCAGCGGCTGGCAGCCAGCCAGGCGCACCGCGTCGATGTACTTCTTGCCGGCGATGTGAAACGGGTGGTGGCCGAGCACGCGGTTGCACGCGGGCACCAGCACGACAGGTTTTGCGATCATTGGAGCCCCTCGCCCGCGGCGTACCGCGGCCGATCCCCCGGGGGGATGCGGGCCGGGTTGGGAGCGGCCCGGCGCTCGGCCCACAAAAGTATGGCGGTCGCGTACTTCACAGCAAGTCCTTCAAGCGGTAGTAGGCCATGCCGAGCACGAGGGCCGGTGTGCGCAGCGCGCGCCCGCCGGGGAAGGGCCGGTGCTTCAGGCGCGCAAAGGTGTCGAAGCGCGTGGCATCACCGGCCATTGCCTCGGCCACCAGCTTGCCGGCCAGGCCGGTCAGGGCCAGGCCGTGGCCGGAGAAGCCTTGCAAGTAGTAGACCTGATCGCCCAGCGCCGGCACGCGGCCGAAATCGGGGGCGCGGTTCATCGAGATGTCGACGAAGCCGCCCCAGGCGTACTCGACCTCGATGCCCTGCAATTGCGGGAAGGTGGCGGCCATGCGCTGGCCCATCGATGCGGCCAGATTCTTCGGCGTGACCGTGCTGTAGCTGACGCGCCCGCCGTAGAGCATGCGGTGGTCGGCGGTGGTGCGGAAGTAGTCGAGCACGAAGTTGGTGTCGCAGACTGCGGCGCCGCACGGAATCAGGGCATCGGCCTGTGCGGCCGGCATCGTTTTGGAGCAGACGATATAGGTGCCGACCGGCATGATCCGCGCGGCCAGGTGCGGCGCCAGCGTCGGCGCCATCTCGTGCAGGTAGACGTTGCCGGCCAGCAGCAACTGGCGCGCGCGCAGGGTGGCGCCGGCCGCGGTGTGCAACTGAATCCCGTTGCGGCTGGCGCGGCCCTTGTCGATGTGGGTCACAGCCGAGCCCTCGTGCAGGCGCACTCCCAGGCCCGCAGCCGCACGCGCCAGGCCGAGGCAGTATTTCAGCGGATGCAGGTGGCCCGAGCGCGGGTCGTGCACGCCGGCCACGTAGCGCGGGCTGGCGATCCACTGCGCCAAGTCGCTGTGCTCGATCCAGCGCAGCGGGTAGTTGTAGCGCGAGGCCAGCAGGTCAGCGTCGGCGCGCAGTGCCTGCGCCTTGCGCGGGCTGGTGGCCACGCCGAGGTAGCCGTCGCGCCAATCGCAGTCGATCTGGAACTGGGCGCAGCGCTGGCGGATCAGGTCCAACGCCTCGATCGACATCGCGAAGACCCGGCGGGCCTCGGCGCGGCCGAGCTGGGCTTCGATCGTGGCCAGGTCGCAAGCCAGGCCGTGGATCGCCTGGCCGCCGTTGCGCCCGCTCGCACCCCAACCGATTTGCCGGGCTTCGAGCAGCACCACCTCGAAGCCGCGCTCGCGCAATTCGATCGCTGCCGACAGGCCGGCCAGGCCACCGCCGACTATTGCCACATCGCACGCGCCCGCGTCGCCTTGCAGCGCTGCGAAGCTTTGCGTGCGCGCCGCGGTGGCAGCGTAGTACGAGTGGCGCGTCAGTTCGCGGTCGGTGTCGAGCAGCGGCATAAGGTAAGCGCTAGGCAGGTTCCTCTTCGCATCGCACCGTTCGCCCTGAGGTATCGAAGGGCATGAAGGGCGTCGATTCCACCGGGCGAACGGCAACAATGATGGTCATCAAGCGCAGCGCTTGATCGCCGCGCCGAGCACATCGACGATGCGGTCGATCTGCGGCTTTTCGATGATGAGCGGCGGCGACAAGGCCACGATGTCGCCTGTGGTGCGCACCAGCAGGCCCTGTTCCCAGCAATCGAGGAAGACATTGAAGGCGCGCTTGGCCGGCTCGCCGGGCAGGGGGCTCAACTCGACCCCGCCGACCAGGCCGATGTTGCGGATGTCGATGACGTTGGGCAGGCCCTTGAGCGAGTGCAGCGCGTCGGCGAAATAGCCTTCGAGTTGCGACGCCCGCGTCAGCAGGCCTTCGTCGGCATACGTTTCCAGCGTGGCCAGGGCCGCGGCGCAGGCCAGCGGATGCGCCGAGTAGGTATAGCCGTGGAAGAACTCGATCAAGTGCTCGGGCCCGTTCATGAAGGCGTCATGGACACGGTCGGTGGCGAACACCGCACCCATCGGCACGCAGCCGTTGGTGATGCCTTTGGCCACTGTCATCAGGTCCGGCGTGACGCCGAAGGTCTGCGCCGCGAAGGGCTGGCCGGTGCGGCCGAAGCCGGTGATGACCTCGTCGAAGATCAGCAGGATGCCGTGCTGGTCGCAGATCGCGCGCAGGCGGTCGAGGTAGCCTTTGGGCGGCACCAGCACGCCGGTGGAGCCGGCGACGGGCTCGACGATCACCGCAGCGATGGTCGAAGCATCGTGCAGTGCGACCAGGCGCTCGAGGTCGTCGGCCAGTTCGGCGCCGTACTGCGGCTGGCCCACCGAGTAAGCATTGCGCGCCAGGTCATGGGTGTGGCGGATGTGATCGACACCCGCCAGCAGGGTGCCGAACATCTTGCGGTTGGTGACGATGCCGCCGACCGAGATGCCACCGAAATTGACGCCGTGGTAGCCGCGCTCGCGGCCGA
>JANOKY010000598.1:0-11571 GCA_031419635.1 Burkholderiales bacterium
GCCCCCGCGCGGCCGGTGCGGCCGATGCGGTGCACATAGTCTTCGGCATTGAACGGCACGTCGAAGTTGAACACTGCGGGCAAGTCGGCGATATCGAGGCCGCGCGCAGCGACGTCAGTCGCCACCAGCAGGTCGACCTCGCCGGCCTTGAACGCGGCCAATGCCTTCAGGCGTTCGTCCTGGCTCTTGTCGCCATGCAGCGCCTGCGTCTTCAGGCCATCGCGCTCGAAGGAGCGCGCCAGCCGCGCCGCACCGAGCTTGGAGTTGACGAAGATCAGCGCCTGGCTCAGCTCGCGGGTCTTCAGCAACTGGCGCACGACCGCACGCTTGTCGTCGTCGGTGACGCTGTAGAAGCGCTGCTCGACATTGGTGGCGGTGGCGTTGGCGCGGGCCACTTCCACCAGCACCGGATCCTGCAGGTAGCTGTTGGCCAGCTTCCTGATTTCGGGCGAAAAGGTGGCCGAGAACAGCAGCGTCTGGCGCTCCTTGGGCAGGTACGACAGGATGCGCTGCAGGTCGGGCAGAAAGCCGATGTCGAGCATGCGGTCGGCCTCGTCGAGTACCACGTACTCGACCTGGTTGAGCACGCAGTTCTTGGCCTCGATGTGGTCGAGCAGGCGGCCCGGCGTGGCCACCAGCACCTCAACACCGCCCTTCAGGATCAGTGTCTGCGGCTTCATGTCGATGCCGCCGAAGACCACCGTCGAACGCAGCAGCGTTTGCTTGGCGTAGGTCTTGACGCTGTTGGCCACCTGGTCGGCCAGTTCGCGCGTGGGCGTGATCACCAGCGCACGCACCGGGTGGCGGGCCGGCGACATGCTGGCGTTTTCGTGCTTGAGCATCTTCTGCAACAGCGGGATCGTGAAGGCCGCCGTCTTGCCGGTGCCGGTCTGCGCCGCGCCCATCACATCGCGGCCGTCGAGCACGATCGGGATCGCCTTGGCCTGGATCGGCGTCATCGCCACATAGCCCGAATCGGCCACCGCGCGCAGCAGCTTGGGGTCCAGGGCAAGGGTGTCGAAGCGGGCCGGCGCGGGGGCAGCGTCGGCGGCGGGCGAGGCGTTGGGGGTGTCGGTGATCACCTCAGGATTATCCCTTAGCCCTACTTGCCATGCCGGAACAGCAGCCAGCGCGGTGCTTTGAAGCGAACGATGCGCCAGTAAAGCAGCACATAGGTAACGCCGAACAAGCCGATGAAGCCGGCCTGGATCGCGGTGCTGTCGAACCAGAGCACGGCCGGCACCACCGACAGCGAGCACAGCATCCACAGGTACGGCGAAGTCATCGAATTGCGCCGCGTCAGCTCGCGCGCGCTGCGCTCGCCCGCGGCCCAGCGCAGGAAGCGCCGGTAGATCAGGCTGTGCAGGTGCGCACCATCGGGCATGCCCACGGGTGTGCCGCGCAGCCACTTGCGGCGGTAGATCGAAAACAGGGTCTCGAACACCGGGTAGAGGCATAGAAGCAGCGGGAACATCGGCGACACGCTGGGGTTGCGCTGCAGCAGCAGGATCGCCAGTTCGGCCACGTAAAAGCCGAGAAAGTAGGCGCCGCCGTCACCGAGGAAGACCAGGCCGGCGGGAAAATTCCAGACGAAAAAACCGAGCACGGCGCCGACCCCGGCCAGGGCCAGCAGCGCGATCAACCGGTCGTCGACGGCAAAGGCCACATAAGCCAGCCCGATCAGCATGATCACCACGCACATCGAGGCCAGGCCGTTGAAACCGTCGATGATGTTGACGGCATTGGCCACGCCAGCGACTACGAACATCGTCACCAGCAGGGCACCCAGCGGGAACGCGACAAACCAATCGAGCCCGGGGATGTCCGTGCGCGTGATCACCGCCTGGACCATCCACGCGGCCAGTGCCGCCGACACCGCGGTGAAGAACAAGCGCTTGCGCGGGCTCTGCGTCTTGGTCAGGTCTTCGGCGATGCCGGCGCCGAACGCAGGCACCGCACAGATCAGGAACGACGCCAGCCAGGGGGCCGCCACCGGCTCGCGCCACGCGAGCATCGCGGCGCCTGTCGCCACGCCGAGCAGGATGCCCACGCCGCCGATGCGGGGCACCGGGTGGGCGTGAAATTTCTGCGGTCCCGACAGGTCATGGTCGCCCGCCGCGCGGCCCAGGCCCTTGGCTGCACGAACGATGCACAAGGTGACCAGGAAAGAGACGGCGAAGGCCGAAACGAGCAGCAACATCGGCGTCAGTTTAGCCAGCCGGGTCCTGACCAGAGTCGCGATGAGCGCGGGCTAGAATCGCGCGCCGTTGCAGCGAGGCAGCCGTTCCGCGCTGTCTGGGCGACTCGTGCTGTGCCACGGGGCTGCCCGCCACGCCGCAATCACCATGCCCATGAGCGATCAATACACCGACTGCACCGAAATCGCGCGATGTCGCATCTCTGCATGGCGCGGCCGCTGGATGGCCCTGGGGCTCATCGCTGTCGCGGCAATGGTCGCCAGTCCGCCGAGCGTCGCGCAAACTTCGTCGTCGGCAACCGATGCGCAGGGCGCCCCGGCCGGAGGCCCGATCCGGCTGCGCCAGCCCGCTGCCGCGCTGCCGACGCCGCCACTGCCAACGCCCACCCTCGCCGCGCCCTTGACACCCGCGGCACCGGTCAAGGTGGTGCCCAGCGAATTCGAGGCCTTTGTCCAACGCCTGACAGCGCCGCTCGAAGTCCGCCGCTTCGGTGCCGAATTGATGACGCCGGCCGACGATGCAAGCGCAATCGACGCGGCCGAATCGGTGCCGCTGGTGCCGCCCGACTACCTGATCAAGCCCGGTGACGAGATTTTGCTCACCCTGTGGGGCTCGGTCGACGCCGATCTGCGCCTGCTGGTCGACCGCAGCGGCCGCGTCAGCATCCCGCGCGTCGGCCCGGTGTTGCTGTCGGGCGTGCGCTATGCCGACCTGCCGGCCACAATCAGCCAGCGGGTGTCGCAGGTATTCCGCAACTTCCAGTTGAGCGTGTCGCTCGGCCAACTGCGTGGGCAGCGTGTGTACGTGACCGGTTTCGTAGCCAAGCCCGGCAGCTACAACGTCAGCAGCCTGGCCACCGTGGTGCAGGCCTTGCTCAAGGCCGGCGGGCCCTCAGTGGCCGGCAGTTTCCGCAGCATCGAGATCAAGCGCGGCAACCAGCGCGTGGCCGGCTTCGACCTTTACGACCTGCTGCTCGGTGGCGATCGCAGCGCCGACCGCATGCTGCAGGGCGACGACGTGATCCACGTCGGCCCGGTGGGCACGCAGGTGGCGCTGATCGGCAGCGTCAACCGCGCCGCGATCTTCGAGCTCAAGCCCGGCGAGACTGTGGCCGACCTGCTGCGCATGGCCGGTGGATTTTCCGCCGTGGCCGACCGCTCGCGCCTGGCTGTCGAGCGCCTGGATGACCGCGCCACCGTGCGCATCGTGCAACTGGCCTTGCCGGCGTCGAACAGCGCCGCGCTGGCCAACGGCGACGTGCTGCGCGCCTTCAGCGCCGTCGATTCGGCCCTGCCGGTGCAGCGGCAGAACAAGCGCGTGCGGGTCGAAGGCGAAGTGGCGCGCCCGGGCGAATACGTGCTGCCGCCGGAGAGTTCGATCGCCGATGCGCTGGCGGCGGCCGGCGGCCTGACCGACAAGGCCTATGTGTTCGGCACCGAGTTCAGCCGCGAGAGCGTGCGCGCCACCCAACAGCAGAACTACGACCGCGCACTTCGCGACCTCGAAACCGACCTGGCACGCAATGTCTCCACGCAGCGCACCAGCAGCGCCGAGGATGCCGCCGCGGCATCGGGGCGCGACACCGCCAACGCACGCCTGCTGGCCGCACTGCGCGCGCAGCGCCCGAGCGGGCGCATCGTGCTGCAGTTGGCCCCCACTAGCCGCGAACTGCCGCCACTGGCGCTCGAAGACAGCGACCGATTGCTGATTCCGCCGAGGCCGACCTCGGTGGGGGTTTTCGGCAGCGTCTTCAACGCCGGCAGCTACCTCTACGGCGAAGGCCGCGAGGTCGTCGACTACTTGAATCTGGCGGGTGGGCCGACGCGCGGCGCCGATGCCGGCAGTGCCTTCGTGATCCGCGCCAATGGCAGCGTCGTCAGCGGGCGCCAGAGCAGCAGTTGGTTCAACCGCGGCACGGGGCTCGAAGGCCTCAAGGCCGAGGCCGGCGACACCGTGTTTGTGCCCGAGGAGATGAACAAGACCACCTTCGTGCAGAACGCCAAGGACTGGACCCAGATCCTCTACCAATTCGGTGTCGGTATCGCTGCGATCAAGACGATCGGCAAGTGATGCAAGAGCGCGCTGCCCCCTCCGCGAACCTCGACGACGAAGACGCCGGCATCGACCTGCTCGACCTGGCGCTGCCGCTGCTGCGGCACTGGAAGCTGCTGGTGCTCGCACCCTTGCTGGCCGGCGCCGTGGCGCTGGGCATCACCTACCTGATCAAGCCGACCTTCACGTCGCGCACGGTTTTCCTGCCGCCGCAGCAGCAACAAAGCGCGGCCGCTTCGGCGATCGCGTCGCTCGGCGCGCTGTCGGGACTGGCCGGCGCGGCGGCAGGCATCAAGAGCCCGGCAGACCAGTACGTGGCACTGCTGCAAAGCGCCACGGTGGCCGACCGGCTGATCGACGAGTTCAAGTTGATGCAGGTCTATGAACTCAAGTACCGCTTCGAAACCCGCAAGGAGCTGGCCGAGAACGCCCGGGTGTCGCTGGGCAAGAAGGACGGCCTGATCACGGTCGAGGTCGACGACACAGACCCGCAGCGCGCGGCCGACATCGCCAACCGGCATGTCGACGAGTTGCGCCGCCTGACCTCGCAACTGGCGTTGACCGAGTCGCAGCAACGCCGCGTGTTCTTCGAAGTCCAGTTGAAGAAGACCCGCGATGATTTGACCCAGGCGCAGCAGCAACTGCAAGCCAGCGGCTTCAACCCGGGCGCGTTGAAGGCCGAGCCCAAGGCCGCGGCGGAAGGCTATGCGCGGCTCAAGGCCGAGGTCACGGCGGCGGAAGTCCGGCTGCAGACCCTGCGCCGCAATCTGTCCGACGCCACGCCCGAGGTGCAACAGGCGCAGACCATGCTCGGCGCCTTGCGTGCGCAACTGGGCAAGACGGAAGCCACCACCGACCTGACCGGCGGCCCCGACTACATCAGCAAGTTCCGCGAGTTCAAGTACCAGGAGACGCTGTTCGAGTTGTTCTCGCGCCAGTACGAACTGGCGCGGCTGGACGAAAGCCGCGAGGGCGCATTGATCCAGGTCGTCGATGTCGCCAAGCCGGCCGAGCGCAAGAGCAAGCCCAAGCGCGCGATCACCGCCGTAGCCACCACCTTGGCTGCCCTGCTGCTGCTGGCCGTGTTCGTTGTCACGCGCCACTTTTGGCGCCAGAGTGCGACGCGGCCCGAGAAGGTGGCCAAGCTGGCCCAGTTGCGCGCGGCGCTGGAGTGAGCACCGCATGACGATCCTCGTCACCGGCGGCGCCGGTTTCATCGGCAGCAACTTCGTGCTCGACTGGCTCGATACGATCGGCGAGCGGGTGGTCAACCTCGACGCCCTCACCTACGCCGGCAACCTGCACAACCTCGACGCCATCAAAGGCGATGCACGGCATGTGTTCGTACAAGGCGATATCGGCGATCGCGCAGGGGTCGATCGTTTGCTGGCTGAGCACCGCCCGCGCGCTGTTGTGAACTTCGCGGCCGAGAGCCATGTCGACCGCAGCATCCACGGTCCGGGCGAGTTCATGCGCACCAACGTGATGGGCACCTTCAACCTGCTCGAATCAGTGCGCGGGTATTGGGCTGCACTCGACGGTGCGGCCCAGGCCGCGTTCCGCTTTGCGCATGTCAGCACCGACGAGGTCTACGGCTCGCTGGCGCCCGGTGCGCCGGCCTTCACCGAGACCCACGCCTACGAGCCGAACAGCCCCTACTCGGCGAGCAAGGCCGCCAGCGACCATCTGGTGCGGGCCTGGCACCACACCTACGGCCTGCCGGTGGTGACGACCAACTGTTCGAACAACTACGGCCCATACCACTTCCCGGAGAAGCTGATCCCGCTGATGATCGTCAACGCGCTGGCCGGCAAGCCGCTGCCGGTGTACGGCGACGGCCAGCAAGTGCGCGATTGGCTCTACGTGCGCGACCATGCCAGCGCGATCCGCACGGTGCTGGCCGGTGGCCGGGTCGGCGGGACGTACAACATCGGCGGCTGGAACGAGAAGGCCAACTTGGAGATCGTCCACACCGTGTGCACACTGCTCGACGAACTGCGGCCCGACCCCGCCGGGCCGCACAACCGGCTGATCACGCATGTGAAGGACCGCCCCGGCCACGACCGCCGCTACGCCATCGATGCGCGCAAGATCGAATGCGAACTCGGCTGGCGGCCGGCCGAGACCTTCGAGACCGGCATCCGCAAAACGGTGCAGTGGTACCTCGACCACCCCGGCTGGGTGGCCGACGTGCAGAGCGGCGGCTACCGAGCATGGGTCGCCGCCAACTACAGCGCGCGATGAGAATTCTGCTGTTCGGCAAGGGTGGCCAGGTCGGCTGGGAGTTGCAGCGGTCGCTGGCGCCGCTGGGCGAGTTGACCGCGCTCGACTTCGACAGCACCGACCACCACGCCAATTTCAGCCGCCCGGCCGCGCTGGCCGACACGGTGCGCGCGCTGCGCCCCGATGTGATCGTCAATGCCGCGGCGCATACCGCCGTCGACAAGGCCGAGAGCGAGCCCGAATTCGCGGCGACTCTGAACGCCGAGGCACCCCGCTTGCTGGCGATGCACGCCGCCGCACTCGGCGCCTGGCTGGTGCACTACAGCACCGATTACGTCTTCGACGGCAGTGGCGATACACCACGCGACGAGAGCGCAGCCACCGGGGCGCTCAGCGTCTACGGCCGCACCAAGCTCGAGGGCGAGAACCACATCCGCGCCAGCGGCTGCAAGCACCTCATCCTGCGCACGAGCTGGGTCTATGCCGCGCGCGGCGGTAACTTCGCGCGCACGATGCTCAAGCTAGCGGCCGAGCGCGACACGTTGTCGGTCATCGACGACCAGTTTGGCGCGCCGACCGGCGCCGACCTGCTGGCCGACGTCACCGCCCACGCGATCCGCGCCGTGCAGCGCGAGCCGCAACTCGGCGGCACCTACCACGCGGTGGCGGCCGGCGAAACCACCTGGCACGGGTACGCACGCTTCGTCATCGAATGGGCGCGCGCGCACGGCCTGCCGGTGAAGGTGGCGGCCGATGCGCTCCAGGCCGTGCCCACCAGCGCCTATCCCACGCCCGCGCGCCGACCGCTCAACTCGCGATTGGCCACGGGCAAGTTGTGCCGCAACTTCGGGTTGACACTGCCGCATTGGCAAAGCGGCGTCGAACGCATGCTGACCGAGGCCTACGGCAAATGAACAGAAAAGGCATCATCCTGGCCGGCGGCTCCGGCACGCGGCTGCACCCGGCCACGCTGGCCATCAGCAAGCAGTTGCTGCCGGTGTACGACAAGCCGATGGTGTACTACCCGCTGACCACGCTGATGCTCGCCGGAATCCGCGAGTTGCTGCTGATCAGCACACCGCAAGACACGCCGCGCTTCGAAGCCCTGCTCGGCGACGGCAGCCGTTGGGGCATGAGCATCCGCTATTGCGTGCAGCCCAGCCCCGACGGCCTGGCGCAGGCTTTCATCCTCGGCCGCGACTTCGTCGCCGGCCAGCCGAGTGCGCTGGTGCTGGGCGACAACATCTTCTACGGCCACGACTTCCAGCGCCTGCTCGGCAGCGCAGCGAACCGAACACAGGGCGCCAGCGTCTTTGCCTACCATGTACACGACCCCGAACGCTACGGCGTGGTGGCCTTCGATGCGCAGCGCCGCGCGCACAGCATCGAAGAAAAGCCCCAGGCGCCGAAGAGCAACTATGCCGTCACCGGGCTCTACTTCTACGACGAGCAGGTCTGCGACATCGCCGCCGCGATCAAGCCCAGCGCCCGCGGCGAGCTCGAGATCACCGACGTCAACGCCACCTACCTGCGCCAGGGCGAGTTGAACGTCGAGATCATGGGCCGCGGCTACGCCTGGCTCGACACCGGCACCCACGACAGCCTGATGGAAGCCGGCCAGTTCATCGCCACGCTGGAAAGGCGGCAGGGCCTGAAGGTGGCGTGTCCGGAAGAGATCGCCTTTCGCAGCGGCTGGATCGACGCCGCGCAACTCGAAGCCCTTGCCCAGCCGATGCTGAAGAACGGCTATGGCCAGTACCTGCTCAAGGTGCTGAACGACAGGGCGTACTGATGCAGGCCACCGCCACCACCCTGCCCGGCGTGCTGATCCTCGAGCCGAAGGTGTTCGCCGACGAACGCGGCTTCTTCTTCGAGAGCTTCAACCAGCGCGCGTTCGATGCCGCGGTGGGCCACGCCGTCGGCTTCGTGCAGGACAACCACTCGCGCTCGCAGCGTGGCGTGCTGCGCGGCCTGCACTACCAGGTGCCGCCGCATGCGCAAGGCAAGCTGGTGCGCGTCGTGCGGGGCAGCACGTTCGACGTGGCGGTCGACATCCGCCAGGGTTCGGCGACGTTTGGCCGCTGGTTTGGCGCAACACTGGATGCGGCGAGCAACCGCCAGATGTGGATCCCAGCCGGCTTTGCGCATGGCTTTCTCGCGCTCGAAGACGACACACACTTTCTGTACAAGACCACCGACTATTACGCCCGCGATTGCGAGCGCGCCGTCAGGTGGGACGACCCGGCCATCGGTATCGAATGGCCGAACGTCGGTGGCGCCCCGCTGCTGGCCGCCAAAGACGCCGCCGCGCCGCCGCTGGCCCAGGCGGAAACCTTTTGAGCAACCCGATGAGCAAACCCATCCCCGTTCAACCCGTGATCATGGCCGGGGGCAGCGGCACGCGCCTGTGGCCGCTGTCGCGCGCTGGCTACCCGAAGCAGTTCCTCGTGCTGACCGCCGACAACCGCAGCCTGTTCCAGCAGGCCGTGCAACGGCTGCACGGCCTGGCCGCCAGCGACATCGAACTCGCCGCGCCGCTGACGGTGGGCAACGAGGAGCACCGCTTTCTGGTGCTCGACCAGTTGCGCGAGGCTGGCGGCGACCCCGGCACCGTGGTGCTCGAACCCAGCGCCCGCAACACGGCTCCGGCGATGACGCTCGCTGCCCTGCAAGCGGCCGAGGGCGGCGCTGACCCGGTGCTGGTCGTCGTGGCCGCCGACCACACTGTCGCCGACCTCGGTGCCTTCACGCAGGCCCTGCAGGCCGCCGTGCGCGAGGCAGCCAACGGCGCCATCGTGGTCCTTGGCATCACGCCGGACCGCCCTGAAACCGGCTACGGCTACATCAAAAGTTCAGGTGCCGCTGCGGGCGTGGCGCGGGTCGAGCTGTTCGTCGAAAAGCCCGACCTGGCCACTGCAGAGCGCTACGTTGCTGATGGCCACTACGCGTGGAACAGCGGCATGTTTGTCGTGCGTGCGTCGGTGTGGCTGGCGGCGCTGGAACACTTCCGCCCCGACATAGCCAGCACCACGCGTGCGGCCTGGGCCGCGCGCAGCACCGATGCGCGCTTCGTGCGCCCCGGCAAGGCCGAGTTCGCCGTCGTCCCTGCCGAATCGGTGGACTACGCGGTGATGGAGCGCTGCCCCGGCAGCGCCTTCGACATCCGCATGGTGCCGCTGGCCGCCGGCTGGAACGACCTCGGCGCCTGGGACGCGGTGTGGCAGGTGGCGGAAAAGGATGCCGACGGCAATGCTTCGCTCGGCGATGCGCTGGTCGAGGACAGCCGCAACACGTTTGTGCATGCGACCAGCCGCCTCGTCAGCCTCGTCGGCGTCGACAACCTGGTGGTCGTGGAGACGGCCGACGCGGTACTGGTGGCCGACCGCTCACGGAGCCAGGACGTGAAGAAGGTCGTTGCCAAACTCGAAGCCCAGGGCCGCAGCGAGAAGACGCTGCACCGCAAGGTGCACCGACCCTGGGGCTGGTACGACAGCATCGATGCCGGGCCGCGCTTTCAGGTCAAGCGCATCCTCGTCAAGCCCGGCGCATCGCTGAGCCTGCAGATGCACCATCACCGCGCCGAGCATTGGATCGTCGTCAGCGGTACCGCCGAGGTCACCAATGGTGACCAGGTGATGGTGCTGAGCGAAAATCAGAGCACCTACATACCGCTCGGCCAGACCCATCGCCTGGCCAACCCGGGCAAGGTGCCGCTCGAAATCATCGAAGTGCAGTCGGGCTCGTACCTGGGCGAAGACGACATCGTGCGCTTCGAAGACACCTACGGCCGCAAGTGAACGCACTTGATTGATGGACAAGAACGCCAAGATCTACGTCACCGGCCACCGCGGCATGGTCGGCAGCGCGCTGGTGCGACGATTGCAGCGCGGCGGCTACACCAACCTGCTGACGCACACGCATGCCGAACTCGACCTGACCGACCAGCGTGCCGTACACGCCTTCCTGGCCAGCGAGCGGCCCGAACACGTTTTCATCGCCGCAGCCAAGGTGGGCGGCATCCAGGCCAACAACGAATTCCGCGCCGAGTTCCTGTACCAGAACCTGATGATCGAGGCCAACCTGATCCACGGAGCGCACCTGGCCGGCGTGCAGCGCCTGATGTTCCTGGCGTCGAGCTGCATCTACCCGCGCGATGCAGTGCAGCCGATCACCGAAGACGCGCTGTTGACGGGCCCGCTCGAACAAACCAACGAGCCCTACGCCATCGCCAAGATCGCCGGTGTGAAGCTCGCAGAAAGCTACCAGCGCCAGTACGGCCGCCAGTACACCAGCGTGATGCCGACCAACCTGTACGGCCCCAACGACAACTACGACCTGGCCACCAGCCACGTCCTGCCCGCACTCATCCGCAAGGCGCATGAGGCCAAGCAGCGGGGCGACGCCGAACTCGTCGTATGGGGCAGCGGCACGCCGCGCCGCGAGTTTCTCTACGTCGATGACCTGGCCGACGCCTGCGTGCACCTGATGCAGCAGGGCTACGACGGCACGCTGGTCAACATCGGCTGCGGCGAAGACGTGACGATTCGTGAGCTGGCCGAGACGGTGATGAGCGTGGTCGGCTGCAATGCGCAAATTGCCTTCGACAGCAGCAAGCCTGACGGAACTCCGCGCAAATTGCTCGACGTGAGCCGCTTGGCTGCACTCGGCTGGCGTGCCCGCACGCCGTTGCGCGAAGGCATTGCAAGAGCCTACGCCGCAGCGCCCTTCCATACATGAGCCCCCACCCATGACGCAAGACAAGAAAGTCGCCCTCATCACCGGCGTGACCGGCCAGGACGGCGCCTACCTGGCCGAATTCCTGCTGAAGAAGGGCTACGAAGTGCACGGCATCAAGCGCCGCGCCTCGAGCTTCAACACCTCGCGCATCGACCACCTGTACCAGGATCCGCATGTCGAGAGCAGGAACTTCATCCTGCACTACGGCGACATGACCGATAGCTCCAACCTGATCCGCATCGTGCAGCAGGTGCAGCCCGACGAGATCTACAACCTGGCCGCCCAAAGCCATGTGGCGGTGAGCTTCGAGGAGCCCGAGTACACCGCCGATGCCGACGGTATCGGCGCGCTGCGCCTGCTC
>JANOKY010000599.1:0-2897 GCA_031419635.1 Burkholderiales bacterium
GGTGCCCGCAAAGATCGGGTGCGGCACCGGGCGGAAGTTGACGACGATCTGGGCGTCGCGCGCCGCCAGCCGCTTGCCGGTGCGCAGGTAGAACGGCACGCCGGCCCAGCGCCAGTTCTGCACCTCGGTGCGCAGCACGACGAAGGTTTCGCAGGCGCTGCCCGCCGGCACCTTGAGCTCGTCGAGGTAGCCCGGCACCGCCTGGCCGCCACCGTGCCGGCGCGGTACTGGCCGCGCACCACGTCGCGGGCCACACTGTCGGGCGTGAAGGGTTTCAGCGATTTCAGCACCTTGAGCTTCTCGTCGCGGATCGAGTCGGCATCGCCGTTGGCCGGCGGCTCCATCGCGATCATCGTCAGCAGTTGCAGCGCGTGGTTCTGCACCATGTCGCGCAGCGCGCCGGTGCGGTCGTAGAAATCGCCGCGGGTGCCCACGCCCAGCGCCTCGGCAATCGTGATCTGGATGTTGGCAATGCTCTCGCGCCGCCACAGCGGCTCGAACAGGGCATTGCCGAAACGCAGCGCCGCCAGGTTTTGCACGGCGGCCTTGCCCAGGTAATGGTCGATGCGCAGGGCCTGGCTTTCGCGGAACGAGGCGCTGACCACGCGGTTGATTTCCTGCGCGCTGGCCAGGTCGTGGCCGAGCGGTTTTTCCAGCACCACGCGCACGTTGGCGCCATTCAGGCCGACGGCGCCGAGCTGGGCGCAGATCTGCGGGAACAGGTGCGGGCTGGTGGCCAGGAACAGCACCACGGTGTCGGCCTTGCGCTTGTCGACCCACAGCTTGAGGCCAGCATAGTGCTCGGGCTGCGACAGGTCCATGCGCCGGTAATGCAGCAGCTCAGCAAAGCGCGCGAACTCCTCGTCGCTCGGCTGCTTGGCGCTTTCGACATCGCAGAAACGGTCCTTGATGAAGCTGCGGTACTCGGCGTCGCTGCGCTCGTCGCGCGCCACCGCCAGGATGCGCCCGCCCTCGGGCAACTTGGCGTGGCGCCAGGCCTGGAACAGGGCTGGGACGAGCTTGCGCCAGGTCAGGTCGCCGGTGCCACCAAAAAAGACGAGGTCGAAAGACATGGCGTCAGCAGGATGTAATAAAGTTACGTCGGCAATGATGCATGAGTTTCTTTTGCCGGTCAACGCGGCGCCCTGGGCGCGACCCGGCGCTGGCGTTCTAATCGGGCCTGACCCACCTGTTGCAAGGCCACTCTCCCATGAACCAGCTCGATCAACTCAAGCAATTCACCACCGTCGTTGCCGACACCGGCAACTTCAAGCAGCTCGCCGCGTTCGCGCCGCGCGATGCCACCACGAACCCGTCGCTGATCCTCAAAGCCGTGCAGCAGCCCGACTACGCGCCGTTGCTGGCCGCGGCGGTGGCGGCCAAGAAGGGCCGGGCGCTGGACCGCATCGTCGACGAGGTGCTGGTGCGCTTCGGCCTGGAGATCCTGAAGATCGTGCCCGGGCGCGTCAGCACCGAAGTCGATGCCCGCCTGAGCTTCGACACGGCGGCCAGCATCGCCTGCGCGCACCGCCTGATCGAGCTCTACGAGCGCGCCGGCATCGGCCGCGAGCGCGTGCTGATCAAGCTGGCGGCAACATGGGAAGGCATCCAGGCGGCCAAGGCGCTCGAACACGAAGGCATTCACTGCAACCTGACCCTGCTGTTCGCGTTCTGCCAGGCGGTGGCCTGCGGCGAGGCCGGCGTGACCCTGATCTCGCCCTTCGTCGGCCGCATCTACGACTGGCACAGACGAGCCGCGGGCAGCGCATGGGATGAAGCCGCGATGGCCGGCGCCAACGACCCCGGCGTGAAATCGGTGACGCAGATCTACACCTACTACAAGCACTACGGCATCGCCACCGAGGTGATGGGTGCGAGCTTTCGCAACCTCGGCCAGATCCAGGCGCTGGCCGGCTGCGACCAGCTGACCATCAGCCCCGAGCTGATGGCGCAACTGCAGGCCAGCGAGGCGCCGCTGCCGCGGGCCCTGGACCCCGAGGCCGCGCGCAACGCCGCCGTGCATGCCATGACCTACAACGAGACGGCCTTCCGCTACGCCCTCAACGACGACGCCATGGCCAGCGACAAACTGGCCGAGGGCATCCGCACCTTTGCCGCCGATGCGGCCAAGCTCGACAAGATGATCGCAACCTTGCCATGAAGCCTTTGCGCTGCGATCAGACGCCGGCCTGGGCGGCGCTGCACGGCCATTACGAAGCCCATGGCCGCGACCTCGATCTGCGCGAGGCCTTTGCCCGCGACGCCGGCCGCGCCGCAGCCCTGTCGTTCGAAGCACCCGAGGTCTTTGCCGACCTGTCGAAGAACCACCTCGACACCGCGACGCTGAAGTTCCTGCTCGATCTGGCGCGCGAATGCGGCCTCGAAGCGCAGCGCGACGCGATGTTCGCCGGCCTGCCGATCAACGCCACCGAGGGCCGCGCCGTGCTGCACACCGCGCTGCGCGCGCCGCGCGGCCAGGGCCTGTTCAGCGTCGAGGTGCACGCCGTGCTCGATGTGATGCTGGCCTACGCCGAAGGGGTGCGCGACACCGCGGCCAGCGGCATCCGCCACATCGTCAACATCGGCATCGGCGGCAGCGACCTCGGGCCGCAGATGGTGGTGCCGGCGCTGGACGCCTATGGCCATCCGGCGCTGACCCTGCACTTCGTCAGCAATGTCGACGGCCACGACATCACGCGTGTGCTGCGCCACCTGCAACCCGCCGACACGCTGTTCATCGTCGCCTCGAAGACCTTCACCACGCAAGAGACGATGGCCAATGCGCAGGCCGCGCGCGACTGGTTCGTCGCCCTCGGCGGCAGCGATGTGGCCAAGCATTTCGTCGCCACCACCACCAACGTCGAGGCCGCGGCGCGTTTCGGCATCACCACCACCTT
>JANOKY010000600.1:0-2806 GCA_031419635.1 Burkholderiales bacterium
GGCCACCGAGCGCGGCCGGGCCTTGATGCGGCTGTCGCAGCGCGTGCTGGCCGCCGCCGACGACCTGGCGCAGCTCGAAGCGCTCGATGTCGGCAAGCCGCTCAAGCAGGCCAAGGCCGACGCGCTGGCCCTGGCGCGCTACCTCGAGTTCTACGCCGGCGCGGCCGACAAGCTGATGGGCGAGACGATCCCGTATGTGAACGGGACCACGGCGTTGACCCTGCGCGAGCCGCATGGCGTCACCGGCCACATCGTGCCCTGGAACTACCCGATGCAGATCATCGGCCGCAGTGTCGGCGCGGCCTTGGCGATGGGCAATGCCTGTGTACTCAAGCCCGCCGAAGAGGCCTGCTTGACGGCGCTGGCGTTTGCGCAACTGGCCCACGAATCGGGCCTGCCGGCAGGCGCATTGAATGTGGTGCCGGGCCTGGGCGAAGAAGCCGGCGCGGCGCTCAGCGCGCACCCCGGCGTCGCGCACCTGTCGTTCACCGGCTCGGTGGCGGTGGGTCGCCTGGTGCAGGCCGCAGCGGCGATAAATACGATCCCCGTCACGCTGGAGCTGGGCGGCAAGAGCCCGCAACTGGTGTTCGCCGACGCCGACCTCGACGCCGCCCTGCCCTTCCTGGTCAACGCCGGCATCCAGAACGCCGGGCAGACCTGCTCGGCGGCGTCGCGCATCCTGGTCGAGCGCTCGCGCTTCGATCAAGTGGTGCAGCGCATGGCCGAGCGTTACCGCGGCTTGCGCGTGGGGCCGGCGTTGAGCGACCTGGATGTGGGTCCGCTGATCTCGGCGCGGCAGCGCGAAGTCGTCGAGCGCTACCTGGCGATCGCTCACGACAGTGGCCTGGCCATTGCCGCACAAGGCACGATCGCTGCTGATGCGCCGCGCGGCGGCTACTACCTGCGTCCGACCCTGCTCGCGCCGGTGGGCGAGCGCCACACCCTGGCGCAGGAAGAGGTCTTCGGCCCGGTGCAGGTGGTGATCCCCTTCGACGACGAGGCCGGCGCGATCCGCATCGCCAACGGCACCGCCTACGGCCTGGTGGCGGGGGTCTGGACCGAGAACGGCAGCCGCGCATTGCGCGTCGCGCGGGCCTTGAAATGCGGCCAGGTTTTCGTCAACAACTACGGCGCCGGTGGTGGCATCGAGCTGCCCTTCGGCGGCGTCAAGGCTTCGGGCCATGGGCGCGAAAAAGGCTTCGAGGCGCTGTACGGATTCTCCAGTTTGAAGACAGTGGCGATCCAGCACGGTTGAGAAATCTCGGCGCCTGACATACACTGTCATACATTCCGACGAAGGAGCCCGCGATGCGCGTCAATGCCCGCCTGGACGAACAAACCAGCCAGAAGATCGACTACCTCACGCAGGCCACCGGCCAGAGCGTGAGCCATGTCGTGCGCGAAGCGATAGCGGCCTATCACGTTCAAGTGCGTGGCAAGCAAGCGGTACCGAGCCGATTTCTCGCCCTGGCCGGCAAAGGTGACAGCAGGCGCAGCGATAGCGCATCGAACGTCAAGCAGGAATACTTCGACGCCTTGACGGCCAAGCACCGCCCTGAGCGTGTGCGCCGATGATTTCAATAGATACCGGTTTTCTGCTCGCGTTGGCCGATCGCCGCGATGCATGGCACCAGCGCGCGATGGCACAGGCCGGTACCGCCGCCGAGGGCTGGATCACGACCTGGCCGGTGCTGACCGAGACTTGCCATCTGCTGCAACGCACATTGGGCGCTGAGTTTGCTGCGGCCCTGATGGACGACGTGGCAAGCGGCAGCATGGCGGTGTGGCCCATCGATGACGCCGCCCACAAGCAAATCCCCGCGTTGATGCGCAAATACGCCAAGCTGCCGATGGACCTGGCTGACGCCTCGCTGCTGCTGCTGGCCGAGCACCTGGGGCACGGCCAGATCCTCTCCACTGATCTGCGCGACTTCAAGACCTACCGCTGGAAGAACCGCAAGCCGTTCCACAATTTGATGGCGTCCGCAGCATGAGACTGAAAGACAAAGTCGCCATCGTCACCGGCGGCGGCTCTGGCTTCGGCGCGGGCATCGCGCGCAAGTTCGTTGCCGAGGGCGCGCAGGTGCTGGTCGCCGACCTGAACCTCGAGGCCGCGCTCGATGTGGCGGCGGGCCTGGGTACCGCTGCGCGCGCGCTGCGCGTCGATGTCAGCGTGGCCGCCGATGTGCGCGCCATGGTGCAAGCCGCCGATCTACCTGGCGATGCGCGAAGCCGTGCCGCGCTTGAAGGCCAACGCTGCGGGCGCCAACGGAATCCGCGGCGTGGTGCTGAACATGGCCAGCACGGCCGGGGTGAGCCCGCGTCCGCGCCTGGGTTGGTACTACGCCAGCAAGGGTTGGGTCATCACCGCGACGCGCGCCTACGCGGTCGAGCTGGCACCCTTCGGCATCCGTGTGGTCGCACTCAACCCGGTGGCCGGCGAGACGCCGCTGCTCAAGTCCTTCTTGGGCGAGGACACGCCGGCGATGCGCGCCAAGTTCCTGTCCACCATTCCGCTCGGCCGCTTCTCGACGCCCGAAGACCTCGGCAATGCCGCCTGCTTCCTGTGCAGCGACGAGGCCTCGCTGATCACTGGCGTATGTATAGAGGTCGATGGCGGCCGGTGTATCTAGTCCAACGCTGCTCGAACGACTCCGTTCGCCTTAAGCCCCTTCTGTATCGAAGGGTGCTCAGCCGACCAATGCCGCCACGGCGGCCTGCATGTCGTCGCTTCTTGCGCCGGGATGCTCGCGCGACCAGTGCATGAAGTCGGCACGGCACATCGGCTTGGCTGCGTAGTAGCCCT
>JANOKY010000601.1:0-2032 GCA_031419635.1 Burkholderiales bacterium
GGCCCTCAGGCTTGCTTACGATGATGGCGAAGCGGATGGCCCGCGCTCCTATGCAGCGCCAGCTTGCGCGGTGAAGGGCCTTGCACTGGCCTGAGTGGGGTCGGCCACCGAGCCAGACGGCGCCACGCCCGCAATGTGCGTCCAGCCAGCTGAACAGCCGCTCACGGAGTAGCGCCTGCACCAGGCGCGGGGGGCCCAGCTTGGCGGGTGGGGGTCTTATTCTTGCTCGCACATCGCCTCCGTCTGCGCGTCATGCGCAGACCCCACGACGCGCCGATGGTGCGCTCGGCGCGGTCGCCATGCAACTGGGCCTGGGCACCCGCGCGCAGCGCGAGAATGGGCGCGGACCATCGACAGGCAATTCATGAGCAATTCCTCGACCTTCAAGGCCACGGACGGCGCCGGATACGAGCGCCAGATGGGTCGCTGGAGCCGGCGCCTTGCCGCGCCGTTCCTGGATTTTGTCGGCACCCATGACGACGAATGTGTCCTCGATGTCGGTTGCGGCACCGGCAGCCTGGCCTTCGCGCTGACGCAGCGATGCCGGGTAAAGCAGCTTCGCGGCGTGGACTTCGCGCCCGCGTACATCGAATACGCCACGCGCCACAACCACGATCCACGGATTGGTTTCGAGGTCGGAGATGCGTGCGCGCTGGCGTTTACGAATCACAGTTTCGACCGTGTCCTGTCGCTGCTGATGCTGCACTTTGTTCCACGCACCGAACTGGCCATCGCCGAGATGCGGCGGGTTGCGCGACCGGGCGCCGTGGTGGCTACCGCGGTGTGGGACGCCCGTGGCGGCTACGTCGCCAACCGGATCTTCTTCGACACGGCTGCGGCCCTCGATGCCAATGCAAATCTGCGCCGCGCGGGCAATTACACGCGCCCAATGACCCGCCCGGGAGAGTTGAAGCAGGCCTGGCTCGCAGCCGGCTTCAGCGAGGTTGTCGAGACGAGCTTGATGATTCGCATGGAGTTCACGTCGTTCGACGACTACTGGGCGCCTTACGTCGGCAAGGATGGACCCGGCGCTGAATATGTCGCCGCACTCGGTGATGCCGAGCAAGACAGGCTTCGCGATGCCGTGAGGCATGCCTACGTCGATGGCGAAGCGGATGGCCCGCGCTCCTATGCTGCGGTGGCCTGGGCCGTGAAGGGCATCGCACCGGCCTGAGTTGGGGGTGGTGTTGTCGGCCCGAGTTCCCACGAAGAGGGCTTGCGACACACTCGCCGCGGAGCCTTCAATCGGACTTATTTTCGAGGTTCCCCCGCAACCTGAACCAAGTCGCCTTCGAGCAGCCACTGCCGTTCCCTTGGCGAGACGGCATTGATGTGGACCGTACCGGCACCCCCCAGGCCTTTGAGTTTTCCGGTGCTGCCGACAACCTCCCAGAAGCCGTTAATGAGATTCTGCGACTTGCCGTCTGGTCCTGCCACCGGGACGGCTCGGAACTGATACTTGAGATAGGCGGCGTCGCCGCCTGGCGCCGTGAAGACAAGATAGCCGTTGCCGTTGGTACCGATGCCGGGAGTAACGTCATGCACTCCCCATTCCAGCATCGTCGTGCCGGCCAGCGGCCCGTTGCCCGATGCCGGGCCTTCCCGCTGGGTCGCGAGCAGGTAACGCTTGCTGCCGTCGGCAAGCTCCAGCTTCGATTCTGTCTTTATCGAAATGACGGCCTCGATCTTTACCGGCTCGGCGCGCACCGAGCCGGTTGTTGCCCCGATAAGGGCCGTCGCAGCCACCAGCATGGTCAGATTTGGCATTTGCATGATCGTGTGTCCTTTGCGATTTGATGGGCGTGAACGCGCAGCCAAGGCTTGCGGGTTGCTCCGTGTTCCCCTGCTCGGCTGTCCGAATGCACTCTAGGCGGCCAGATGCGGCGGGAGTACCGAACGGCGACGAACGCGCTAGATCGCGGTATGGCTGCGGCAGCCAGCGGATCGGCGGACCGAACGCGCCAGGGGGTCCGTTCAGCCCTGCCTCAACCCGTGCTCGGCTTCCAGTCTTTACCCTTCAACTCGATGATGT
>JANOKY010000602.1:0-3336 GCA_031419635.1 Burkholderiales bacterium
TACGCCATCGAGCGGCTGCGCTTCAGGGGCTCCAAGCAGGTCGGCCTGTCGATCTTCCTGGCCTACCTGGTGCCGCCGTCGATCCTGTTCATCCCGCTGGCGGCCATCGTCAACCAGCTCGGCCTGTTCGACACCCGCTGGGCGCTGATCCTGACCTACCCGACCTTCCTGATCCCGTTCAGCACCTGGCTGCTGATGGGCTACTTCCGCTCCATTCCCTACGAGCTCGAAGAATGTGCGCTGATCGACGGCGCCAACCGCTGGCAGATCCTGACCAAGATCGTGCTGCCGCTGGCGGTGCCGGGGCTGATCTCGGCCGGCATCTTCGCCTTCACGCTGTCGTGGAACGAGTTCATCTACGCGCTGACTTTCATCTCGTCGTCCGAAATCAAGACCGTGCCGGTCGGCGTCGTCACCGAGCTGGTCGAGGGCGACGTCTACCACTGGGGCGCGCTGATGGCGGGTGCGTTGCTCGGCTCGTTGCCGGTGGCGTTCATCTACTCGTTCTTCGTCGAGTACTACGTCTCGGGGTTGACCGGGTCGGTCAAGGAATAGGCGGAGGTCGTCATGCGCATCGGATTCATCGGCCTGGGCGCGATGGGCGCACCGATGGCGGCGCGGCTCGTCGCGGCGGGTCACGCGTTACACGGTTTCGACGTCCGTCCCGCGGCGGTCGACGCGCTGGTTGCGCTGGGTGGCCACGCCGCGGCCTCGGCGCGCGAGGCGGCGAGCGGCGCCGACCTGCTGTGGCTGATGGTCGTCAACGGCGAGCAAGCCGAGAGCGTGTTGTTCGGTGACGGCGGATGCGCCGCCGCCTTGCCCAAGGGCGCGCTCGTGGTCGCGGCCTGCACGCAGGCCCCGGCGCAAGCCCAAGCCTTGGCGGCACGCGTTGAGGCGGCCGGTTTCGTGATGCTCGATGCGCCCGTCTCGGGTGGCGTGGCCGGGGCCAAGGCCGCCGCACTGACCATCATGTGCTCAGGCCCCGACGCGGCGGTCGCCGCCGCGCGGCCGGTGTTCGAAGCCCTGGCCAAGCGCATCTTCCATGTCGGCACTGAGGCCGGCCTCGGTTCGACCGCGAAGATGATCAACCAGTTGCTCTGCGGCGTGCACATCGCTGCTGCCGCCGAAGCCATGCATGTGGCCGAGCGCGCGGGCGTGCCGCTGGCGACGATGCACGAGATCATCAGCGTCTCGGCCGGCAACAGTTGGATGTGGGGCGACCGCGGGCCGCGGATGATGCAGGACGATCCGCCCGTCACCAGCGCCGTCGATATCTTCGTCAAGGATCTGGGCATCGTGCTCGACCAGGGCCAGCGCGCCAAGCAGGGCCTGCCGCTGGCGTCGGCCGCCATGCAGATGTTCCTCGCTGCGAGCGGCCTCGGCCACGGCGCGGCCGATGACAGCCAGGTGATCCGCGCCTACCGCGCGTTGAATGGCAAAGGAACGAAGTGAATAATCTCACCATTGGCTTCATCGGCGTCGGCCTGATGGGCCACGGCATGGCCAAGAACATCGTCGAGAAGGGCTACCCGCTGGTGGTGATGGGCCACCGCAACCGCGGGCCGGTAGAGCATCTCGTTTCGCTCGGCGCGCGCGAGGCACAAACGCCGCGCGAGCTGGCCGCGCTTTGCGACATCGTCCACCTCTGCGTCACCGGCTCGCCGCAAGTCGAGGCCAACCTGCGCGGCGACGGCGGCGTGATCGCCAGCGCCAAGAAAGGCCTGATCGTCATCGACTGCTCGACCTCGAACCCGGTCTCGACGCTGGCCCTCGGTGAAGAGCTGAAAGCCGCCGGCATGACCCTGGTCGATGCACCCTTGTCGCGCACACCGAAAGAAGCCGAGGCCGGCACGCTCGACACCATGGTCGGCGCCGACCCCGACACCTTCGCCCGCATCAAGCCCGTCATCGAATGCTGGGCGACGACGATCAACCACCTCGGCCCGCTCGGCTTGGGCCACAAGATGAAGCTGGTCAACAACTTCGTCGCGATGGGCTATGCGGCGCTGTACTCCGAGGCGCTGGCGATCGCCCGCCGCTCAGGCCTTTCGATCGAGCAGTTCCATGCCGTGATCGGCTCGGGCCGCATGCGCTGCGGCTTTTACGACACCTTCATGAAGTGGAGCATCGACCACGACCCCAACGCCCACCAGTTCACCATCGCCAACGCGCACAAGGACATGCGCTACCTGGCCAGCCTGGCCAACGAAGCCGGGGCGGTGAACACCCTGCAAGCCAGCGTGAAGAACAGCTTCGCGGCGATGGAAGCCGCCGGCCAGGGAGCGCGCTATGTGCCGATGCTGGCCGACTTCATCGCCGGGCTCAACGGCCTGCCGTCGGCGGCAGACGTGAAGCATTGAAAGCGCCTCATGCCGACCCGACTCACCAACGAAGTCACCAAAGAGCACTTGCGTGAAAAGGCGCGGCTGATCCGCCTGGAAACCCTGCGCATGACCGACATCTGCGGCTCGGGCCACTACGGCTCGAGCTTCTCGATGGCCGAGCTCGTCGCCGCGCTGTACTACCGCTTCATGCACGTTCGCGCGAGCGAGCCGCAGTGGCCCGACCGCGACCGCTTCACGTTGGGCAAGGGCCATGCGGCGATCGGCCTGTTCCCGGTGCTGTCGGACCTGGGCTTCTTCCCGCAGAGCTGGCTCGACACCTACACGCGCTTCAAGTCCCCGCTCGGCGATCACCCCGACATGAAGAAGGTGCCCGGCGTCGACTTCTCTTCCGGCTCGATCGGCCACAACCTCAGCGTCTCGGTCGGCATGGCGCTCGGGACAAGACGCCGCGGCTCGCCCGCGCGCACGGTGTGCCTGATGGGCGACGGCGAGCAGACCGAAGGCCAGATCTGGGAGGCGGCGATCTCGGGGGCGCATTGGAAGCTCGACAACCTCATCGGCATCGTCGACATCAACGCCGCGGGCAGCGATGGGCATCCGCAGGAGACGATGAAGACCGAGCCGCTGCGCGCCAAGTGGGAGGCCTTCGGTTGGCGCACCCTGGTGCTCGAAGACGGCCACGAGCTCGATGCCGTCAGCGCGGCCTTGAACACCGCCCTGAACGAACCCGATGGCCGGCCGACCTGCATCCTGGCCTACACCGTCAGCGGCAAGGGTGTGAGCTTCATGGAGGGCGGCTGGGAGTGGCACCTCGGCTTCCTCGGGCCGAAGGATTTGCAGCGCGCCTACAAGGAAGTGCTGGAAGGGAGCGTGGGATGAGCAAGCCCTTCGATACCTCAGGGCGAACGGAGGGGGGCCGCTGGGTGCCGCAGCCCCGTGCGCCGGGCATGAGCTACATCAGCGCCGAGATGAAGGCGTCGATCGATCTGTC
>JANOKY010000603.1:0-1612 GCA_031419635.1 Burkholderiales bacterium
GCCTGCCGCTGCTCAAGGCGGCCGGCATCGAGGTGCTGGAAGACCCCGAAACCTCGCGCAAGTTGATCCTGGCCACCAGCCGGCCCGATGTGCGGGTGGTGCTGGTGCGCGCCAGCGATGTGCCGACCTATGTGCAGTACGGCGGCGCCGACCTCGGCGTGGCCGGCAAGGACATCCTGCTCGAACACAGTGGCGAGGGCCTGTACCAGCCGCTGGATTTGAAGATCGCGCGCTGCCGCATGAGCGTGGCCACGCGGGCTGATTTCGACTACGCCAACGCTATCAAGCAGGGCTCGCGCATCCGCGTGGCCACCAAGTACACGGGCGTGGCGCGCCAGCATTTCGCCGACAAGGGCGTGCATGTGGACCTGATCAAGCTCTACGGCTCGATGGAGCTGGCGCCGCTGACCGGGCTGGCCGAGGCGATCGTCGACCTGGTGTCTTCGGGCAGCACGCTGCGGGCGAACAACCTGGTCGAGGTCGAGCACATCGTCGACATCTCGTCGCGCCTGATCGTCAACCAGGCCGCACTGAAGTTGAAGCAGGGCGCGATCCGGCCGCTGATCGAAGCCTTCGAGTCGGCGATCCAGCCATGACGATCGCCTTGCGCCAGCTCGATACGCGCAGCGCCGATTTCGAGGCCGGGTTCGCCAGGCTGCGGCATTGGTCGGCCGACGCCGACGCGGCGATCGAATCGCGCGTGGCCGAGATACTGGCCGATGTGCGCACACGCGGCGACGCGGCGGTGCTCGAGTACACGGCGCGCTTCGATGCCTTGCCGGCCGCGTCGATGGCCGCGCTGACCCTGAGCCGCGACGAGATGCGCGCCGCTTTCGAGGCCATCACACCCGCGCAACGCGACGCGTTGCAGGCCGCCGCCGCGCGCATCCGCAGCTACCACGAGCGCCAGCTCGACGCCTGCGGGCGCTCGTGGAGCTACCGCGATGCCGACGGCAACCTGCTGGGCCAGAAAGTCACGCCGCTCGATCGTGTCGGCATCTATGTTCCTGGCGGCAAGGCGGCGTATCCGTCGAGCGTGCTGATGAACGCCATTCCGGCGCAGGTGGCGGGTGTCGGGGAAATCGTGATGGTCGTGCCGACGCCACGCGGCGAGAAGAACGCGCTCGTGCTTGCCGCCGCCCACGTGGCCGGCGTGCAGCGCGCCTTCACGATCGGCGGCGCCCAGGCCGTGGCGGCGCTGGCCTATGGCACCGCGACGATCCCGCGCGTGGACAAGATCACCGGCCCCGGCAATGCCTATGTGGCCAGCGCGAAGAAGCATGTCTTTGGCGCCGTCGGCATCGACATGATCGCCGGGCCGAGCGAGATCCTGGTGATCGCCGACGGCAGCACGCTGCCCGATTGGGTGGCGATGGATTTGTTCAGCCAGGCCGAGCACGACGAGCTGGCGCAGAGCCTGCTGCTCTGCCCCGACGCGACTTACCTTGACGCGGTGCGCGAGGCGATCGAACGCCTGCTGCCGACCTTGCCGCGCGAGAAGATCATCCGCGCCTCGCTCGAAGGCCGCGGCGCGCTGATCCACACGCGATCGATGGAAGAAGCCTGCGAGCTCAGCAACCGCATCGCCCCCGAGCATCTCGAAGTCAGCGCC
>JANOKY010000604.1:0-1586 GCA_031419635.1 Burkholderiales bacterium
CAATGTGCGCGACAACGTGGCCTTCGGTGTGCGCGACCTGCCGCGTGCCGAGCGTGGCCAGCGCATCGAGCAGGTGCTCGAATTGGTGGGCCTGGCGCATGCCGCCAAGCGCGCCCCGCACCAGCTCTCGGGCGGGCAGCAACAGCGGGTGGCGCTGGCGCGGGCGCTGGCGCCGCAGCCGCAGTTGCTGCTGCTCGACGAGCCCTTCTCCAACCTCGACGTCGACCTGCGCGAGCGCCTGGCGCACGACATCCGCGCCATCCTGCAGCAAGCCGGCACCACGGCGCTGTTCGTCACCCACGACCAGATCGAGGCCTTTGCCATCGGCGACGTCATCGGCGTGATGCACCAGGGCCGGCTCGAGCAGTGGGACGACGCCTACACCCTGTACCACCGCCCGGCCACGCGTTTTGTGGCCGACTTCATCGGCCATGGCGTGTTCACGCCGGCACGCATCGTCGCCACCGCCGACGGCCCGCGGGTACAGACACCCCTGGGGGCCCTGGCCGACGCCACCGAATGCCCGTTGCCGAGTGCCTACCCCAGTGGTGAATGCGATGTGCTGCTGCGCGCCGACGACATCGTCCACGACGACGCGGCGCCGGTGAAAGCCTGCATCGAGCGCAAGGCCTTCCGTGGCTCGGAGTTTCTTTACACCTTGCGCCTGGCCACCGGCGAGCGCGTGCTGGCGCATGTGCCCAGCCACCACGACCACCAGATCGGCGAGTGGATCGGCATCCGCGCCGTGGTTGACCATGTCGTGACCTTCGACCGCGAGGCCGTTGCCCCCTCTTGAACGGGGGTTGAACTTTGCCCTTGTTCACGCGCTCGAACGCGGCCTGCGGCGTATAGTGACCACAGCGAAAACAGGAGCTAACGCCATGGGCGCGAAGTTGAAAGTAGCCGGCTTTGTAGCGGTAGGTGTGTTGGCCGGTGCGCTGACGACGATGCAGTTGCAGGCCTTTGCCCGCGGCAGCTTCGCGCCATTGCCGCTCGAAGAATTACAGCAACTGGCCGCTGTGTTCGGCATGATCAAGAGCGATTACGTCGAAGCCATCGACGAAAAGAAGCTGATCACCGACGCCATCGGCGGCATGGTCGCCGGGCTGGACCCGCACAGCCAGTATTTCGACAAGAAGAGCTTCAAGGAATTCCGCGAAGGCACCACCGGCAAGTTCGTCGGCATCGGCATCGAGATGGCGATGGAAGACGGCCTGGTCAAGGTGGTCTCGCCGATCGAAGGCTCGCCGGCGTTTCGCGCCGGCCTGAAGAGCGGCGACCTGATCACCCGCATCGACGACACGCCCGTCAAGGGCCTGACGGTCGACCAGGCCGTCAAGCGCATGCGCGGCGAGCCCAACACCAAGGTCACGCTGTCGGTGTTCCGCAAGGAGGAGTCGCGGACTTTCCCGGTCACGCTGGTGCGCGAAGAGATTCGCCAGCAAAGCGTGCGCAGCAAGATCGTCGAACCCGGCTATGCCTGGCTGCGCATCAGCGTGTTCCAGGAGCGCTCCGCCGACGACTTCGCGCGCAAGCTCGAGGAGATCTACAAGGCCGAACCCAATCTCAAGGGCCTGGTGCTCGAT
>JANOKY010000605.1:0-1839 GCA_031419635.1 Burkholderiales bacterium
GACCAAGCGCGCGAGGCGCAACTCCTTCAGGTGGGCGCTGGCGAGCTTGACGCTGATTTCGGCCTGCGCCGCCAACACCTCGACGGTCTTCTCGCCCTGGCACAGCAACTCGATGAGTTGCAGGCGTTTGGGGCTGGCGACCGCCTTGCCGATGCGTGCAACCTGTTCGTACAGGAAGTCTTTGATTTGGCTCATGGTATCAGTCTAACGACTATTGGATTATCCTGTCGAGCCCATCGACGCTCATCGACGCTACAGCGATCGAAACACCCCCCTCACAAGGCCTTGCCGATGTTCACCGGACGCCGCAACGTCACGCTGCTGGCACTGAGCCAGGCGGCCACCCTGTCCGCCATCGTGATGTCGATGACGCTCGCCGCCGTGCTCGGCGCCGGCCTGGCGCCCGACAAGGGCCTGGCCACGCTGCCGATCGCGGTGATGGTGATCGGCACCGCACTGGCCTCGCTGCCGGCCGCCCTGCTGATGCGCAGGCACGGTCGTCGCGCGGGTTTCCTGATCGGCGCAGCATTGGGTGTCTCGGGCAGCCTGCTGTCTGCCCTGGCCCTGCACCGGGGCTCGTTCGCGCTCTTCGTCACCGGCCACCTGCTGCTGGGCAGCTACCAGGGCTTCGCCAACCACTACCGCTTCGCGGCCATCGAGTCCACCGACGAAGGCCATGCGAGCCGCGCGATCGCGTGGGTCGTGGCGGGCGGCCTGGTGGCGGCCTTCCTCGGGCCGCAGCTCGGTCAGTGGGGCCGGGAATGGTTCACCGGCAGCCTGTTCATGGGCTCCTACCTGGCGCAGGCCGCACTCAGCGTGCTGGCCCTGGCCCTGCTGTCGCAACTGCGGCTGGCGCCAGCGCCCGTCGCGACGGCCGGTGACGCGCGCCCGCTGCGCGAGATCCTGGCCCAGCCGGCGCTGCGCGCGGCCATCTTCGGGGCCAGCGTGGGCTTCGCCGTGATGATCATGATCATGACCGCCACACCGCTGGTCATGCTCGACCACGGACTGCCCGGGTCGAGCGTCACGCAGGTGATCCAGTGGCATGTGGTCGGCATGTTCGCGCCCTCCTTCTTCACCGGCACCCTCGTCGAGCGCCACGGCGCGCCGCGCATCATGCAGATCGGCTTCGTGCTGCTGCTCGGGCATGTCGCGATCGCGCTGCTCGGTATCGACTTTGCGCACTTCCTGTCGGCGCTGATCCTGCTCGGCATCGGCTGGAACTTCGCCTTCATCGGTGGCACCGTGCTGCTGGCCCAGAGCGTGCGGCCCGCCGAGCGGTTGAAGGTCCAGGCGGTCAACGAGTTCGCCGTCTTCGGCCTGGTTGCGCTGGCCAGCCTGTCGGCCGGCTGGCTGAACGACCGCTTCGGCTGGATTGCCTTGAACCTGGCGGCTGTGCCCTTGCTGCTGCTGGCGCTGCTTTCGACGGCCAGCCTCGGCCGGCGGCTGCTGAAAAGGGAGCGGATGGCCTGAGAGCGGTCCCTTTGTCGATCGCCACCAAAGTGCGCGCACCGCCACTCTTGCCGCGACCAGGCAAGGCAACACGTTTCTTCACGACGCCACCGCCAAAATCCGCATCGACGAGGCCGTTCACCATCTCCGAGACCGCCCTCGCCGGGGCTCAATCCGCCATCACGCACACCGACGCTGGCGCGCTGAGCAGGCGCTCGATCGCCGCTTCGGCAGCGTCGCCCTGTCGGCGGTGCAAGGCCAACACCTGCTCGGCCAGGCGGCGAAAGTGCAGCGCGCCGGCGTATGCCGTGCGCCGCAAGGCCACGCCCTCATCGCCGCCGCGCCAGGCCGCGTAGGCGCAGGCGAGCGTTGGGAACAGGCGCTCGC
>JANOKY010000606.1:0-4067 GCA_031419635.1 Burkholderiales bacterium
GCGCACATGGCCGGCCTTGGCCAGGGTGTAGGCGCCGGCCATCATGAACAGGGTGCCATACATGATGATCATGACGTCGAAGGCCCACGAGTGCGGATGGTCCAGCACGTAGCGTGAGAACACTTCCCAGGAGATCAGCAAAGTGAGCGCGACGATGAGCCAGGAAAACGCCTGGCCGACGAAGGTGCTGATCTTGTCGATCGTCAGTAGCAGTTTCTGCATGGCTGGGCCTGTTCAAAAAAAATCAGCCACCCGGGTTGAACCCGGATGGCCGATGACCGATGCGAGAAAACCTCAGGCCTTCTTCGGCTCAGCCTTCTTGGCGCCGAAGAAATGGTTCACGGCCATGCGACGGCTGACATAGGTGTCCTGGTCCCACTTCACGGCGCGCTCGGCGAATACCTTTTGCGAGGCGACGATTTCCTTGAACAGCGGGTTCTCGGCCGACTTGCGCTCCACGATCGCGGTCCACAGCGTGAGCTGGTCCTGCAGCAGCGAGTCGGGCGTCTTGTAGAACTTGACCTTGTCCTTGGTCTGTAGCTCGATGTAGTCCTTGGAATAACGATCGATCGCTTTCCAGGACATATCGGCCGACGCGGCTTCCACGGCGTTGGCGATGATGGCCTTCATCTTCGCCGGCAGGGCTTCGTACTTGGGTTTATTAAAGGTGATCTCGAAGGTCTCGGCGCTCTGGTGGTAGCTCTGTAGCATGCAGACCTTGGACACATCGGCGAAGCCGAGCAGGCGGTCGGAGGTGGCGTTGTTGAACTCGGCGCCGTCGAGCAGGCCGCGGTCCATCGCCGGCACGATTTCGCCGCCGGGCAGCGCATTTACCGCGGCGCCCATGGCGGTGAACAAGTCGATGGCCAGGCCATTGGTGCGGAACTTGAGGCCCTTGAAATCCGCTGTCTTGGTGATCGGCTTCTTGAACCAGCCCAAAGGCTGCGTGGCCATCGGGCCGTAGAGGAATGACACCACATTGCCGCCGATCGAGGCGTAGAGCTTGGTCAGCAATTCCTGGCCGCCGCCGTACTTGTGCCACGACAGCAGCATGTTGGCGTCCATGCCGAAGGCCGGGCCGGAATTCCACAGCGCCAGCGCATTCTGCTTGCCGTAGTTGTAGCCCAGCACGCCGTGGCCGCCGTCCAGGGTGCCTTTGGACACCGCGTCGAGCAGGCCGAAGGCCGGCACCACCGAGCCGGCGGGCAGGAGTTCGATCTTGAGTTCGCCGCCGGTCATGTCGTTGACCTTCTTGGCGAAGTCACTGGCGTACTCGTGGAAGATGTCCTTGCTCGGCCAGGTGCTCTGGAAGCGCAGGCTGGTGACGGCCTGGGCGCGGCTGATCGCCGGTGCGGCCATCGCCGCGGTGCCGACCGCGGCAGAGGCGGCGGTCTGGAGGAAACGGCGGCGCTGCGCCGGGGTCTTGGTATCGCTCGATGCACTCATCACGGTGTCTCCTGCTGCGGGTGAATCCTGGGGAATACGGAACGGCCATGGCAGCAACGTCCAGCGTTGCGTGCCCAACTGGGACTATCGACAGCAGCGCGCCTGTGAGCAAGTGGGTTTACCCGGCAGCGCGGCGGCGTGCGCCGACGAACAACCATGACCCGGGTGCGCGCAATCGCAGTGCGATCAGCGCACGCGCGGCCTAGGCCAGGGGCAACAACGCCGCCAAGCGCGCGTGCTCGTCGCCACCCAGCAGGTGGTGGCGCAGCGCGAAGTCGAGCGTGACGAGCGCAGCGTCAACCGTCATCGTGTCGCCCGTGGCGAGTTCGATCGCTTCGGCCACCGGCAGGCAACGCAGCTCGGCCACCTCGCCGTCCTGGTTGATCGGCGTCACGTCGGCGGGCAGGTGCAAGTCGAAGCTGTGCAACTGCTCGTGCATGAAGCCCTCGGCAATGTCGCAGGCCAGCTCGAGCACGCGGCCGGGCACGGCCCTTCGCATCAGCTCGGCGCTCAGGCCGGCCTCTTCAAAGCCTTCGCGCATGAGGGTCTCGAAGGGCGTCTGCCCAAACGGCACGCCGCCGCCGACCAGGTTGTCGAGCTTGCCCGGGTCGGTGGCCTTGCTCAGTGCGCGGCGGGCGATCCACAGGTGCGTCGGCCGCCCCACGGCATCGGCGACATAGCCATTGGCATGGGCGCCGAACGTCAGCGTGCCCCAGAAGCGCGCCGCGGCGCGCTCGATCAATGCGAAGGGGGGTGCCCCGAGGCGTTCGACGACGGCATAGGTTTCGTCGCGCCAGGCGACGATCAGCCCTTGCTCGCGCAGCGCAGCATTGACGCTCGCCATCGCGGCGTCGCGGTCGGCGGCCATGAGTTGCACGCGGCTGGCATTGACGCGCAAGGCTTGCGGCAAGCCGCGCAGCGCATCGAGGTGTGCTTCGGCCACTGAGCCGACAGTCACGCCGTCGATCACGAAGGGCACGCGGCGCACCTCGCGGCAGATCGACGCCGCGAGCGCCGGCCAGGCGCCGAGGCCCACGCCCGCCGGGGCGTCGGGTCGCGCCTCAGGCACCATCGCTCGCCATTCGCTCGGCCATCGTGCGCGCCAAGCCGCGAAAGCCCTTGCCGAGCGCCGCATGCCCGGCGGCACGGCGCCAAAAGACCGCGGCGACCGCGCGGGCCGGGCTTTGCAGGTCGATCGTCTCCGGCGTGAAGGGCAGCAGATCGAGCGCGCCGGTCGCGGCGTCGGGGCGCCAACGCATCGGCAGCATGTCGTACACCGGCGCCAGGCTGAAGCGGCCGGCCGCCACATCGCCCGGTTCGACCCACAGGCTCAGGTTGCCGAAATGCATGTCGCTGTTGCCGATCAGGCGGCCGAAATGGCGCAGCGCCTGCACTTGCGCCGCGGCCTCGGCGGGCAGCCGGCGCTGCGCGGCCAGGGCTTCACAGGTGGCGGCCCAGTGCTGCTTGGGGCCTGGCACGTAGGCCTCGTGTACGGCCCACAGCGGGACCGCATGGCGGCGGCCGGTGGCGCCGATGCGGTCGAAGCGCTGCGATTCGAGGTAGCTGCGGCGCGGCGTTTCGATCACGCGCGCCGCGGCCACGGCCGCGCCATGCTCACTCAGCACATCGAGCGCCAGCGCCTCGGCGTGCAGCAGGTCGTGCCAGCGCTCGCCAAAGGGCGTGCCGCGCGGCGGGCTGAACTTGACCAGCACGGCTGCGCCATCGGCGCGGCGGGTCAGGAACTTGGCTTGCTCGCCACCGGCCGATGCGCCCACGGGCAGGGTGTTGGCGACGTCGTCGGCGAGCCGGTCGTAATCACCCACCGGCGCAGGCACGTCGCGCGGCTCGCCCAGGATCAGCGCGCCCGGCGCATCGCTGGCTTGCAGCGCAGCGAACAGGACATGCTCGAGCGGCCAGCGTGCGGGGTCGCGGTCCAGGCCCTGCGCCGCCAGGCGCTGCGCCAGCAGGCGGCCGAGAAAGCCTTCGCCGCGCAAGGGCGCCAGGCACCAGGGCAGCGCGCCTTGCGCGAGCAGCGAGACGCCAGGCGCCTGGACGTGAATCCGGTCGCCGGCCAGGAAGCTCAGGTGGCCCCAGCGCTCGATGCGGCCGTCTGGGCCCACCCAGTACAAGGCCTGCCGGCTCGCGGCGCCGAGGATGGTGCGCGGCAGGGCGTAGCCCGTGCGACGGCCGCGGCCGACCACCACCAGCTCGGGGCCGAGCGCGGCGAGCAGCCGCGACACGGTGGGCTGGCTCTTGCCCAGTGCCGCCTGCAGTTGCACCGAACTGGCGACGCCGCGCGCGACAAGGGCCGCTCTCAGGGCCGCGGTGTCGGCGCTGTCGGGATCGGCTTGGGCATCATCCATGAATAGAAATAATCCTGGGGTTTGCGGCGATTTCTCATAGGAGAAGTGCCACCAGGACACATGCTATTTGAATAGATGATGAATAGCAAATGAATAGAGATCAGGCCGCCTTCTGACCTCTGCCGCCGCCGCGCCATTGCGCCGTCAAACCCTGCCACTTCGTGCGCGCGGCCAACAGGTGGCGCGCCTTGACATGGCCGTAGCCGCGGATGTCTTCGGGGATGCGCGCGATGTCGATGGCCAAAGCCAGGCGCTCGG
>JANOKY010000607.1:0-1877 GCA_031419635.1 Burkholderiales bacterium
CTCAGCGCCACCCACAAAGACCTGGGCGCCGAGGTGCACACGGGTCAGTTTCGGCAAGACCTGTACTACCGGCTCAACGTGATCCAGATCCACGTGCCGCCGCTGCGCGAGCGCAAGGAAGACTTGCAGTCGATCAGCGAACGGGTGCTGGAGCGCATCGCGCGTGAGGCCAATGTGTCGCCCGCCCCGCAGCTCACGCGCGACGCGCTGGTGCACTTGGCGCGCTACCCCTTTCCGGGCAATGTGCGCGAGCTCGAGAACCTGCTGCACCGCGCGGTCGCGCTGTCGGGCGGCCCGACGATCGATGTTCTCGACCTCGGACTTCCCGAAGCGGTGCTTTCCGACAGTGCCGCTCAGGAGCTCGACCCCATCACCGAGAACACTCGCGGCGATGTGCTGCGGGCCATTCAGGGGCTGGCGCCGGCGGTGCCGGTCGAGGTGCCGCTGCCGGACGATATCGGAACCCACCTCGACCAAGTCGAGCGCGACATCCTCGTGCGTGCGCTCGAGCGCCACCGCTTCAACCGGACGGCGGCCGGCGCGAGCCTCGGCCTGTCGTTGCGTCAGATGCGCTACCGCATGGCGCGCCTGGGCGTGATCGTGGCTGGCAACGACGGCGAGTGAAACAACGGGTTTGGGACGAAGGCTGGTGGCGCCACGCGCGCCGCGTGCGCTCGCCCAATGTCAACGAGCGTCCACCGGCCACGCCGATCGATCTCGTCGTCATCCACTCGATCAGCCTGCCGCCCGGCGTTTACGGCGGCGACGCGATCGAGCGCCTGTTCACGAACCGGCTCGACTGCAGCGCGCACCCGTACTACGCGCAGCTCGAAGGGCTGAAGGTCTCGGCCCACTTCGTGATCCGCCGCGACGGCCGCACCCTGCAGTTCGCGGCCGCCGACGCGCGCGCCTGGCATGCGGGCGTGTCGAGCTGGCGCGGACGCGACCACTGCAACGACCGCTCGATCGGCATCGAGCTCGAAGGCCTGGAGGGCAAGCGCTTCGACAATCCGCAGTACCGCGCATTGGCGCGCTTGCTGCGGGCCTTGCGGCGGCGTTATCCGATCGTCGATGTCGTCGGCCACGAGCATGTGGCGCCGGGCCGCAAGGCCGATCCGGGTGCGCGGTTCGATTGGGCGCGCCTGGCGCGCGCGGTCGGCGCGCGCAGCGAGCAAGGCCAAGCGCCGCTGTCTTGGGGATGACCGCGACGGCGCTGGCGCCATTCGGGCAACCCCGGGGCCGATACACTATAGGTAGTGGTCTAATGGTTGTCTGGCCCCCAGATGTAGTGTCCACTGTCCCCGTGCACTTCACCGGTTTTCCACAGTCTTGTGCACATGCGCCGACCGGCCATTCCGACGCGGAACGGGCACTGGTCGGCTACTGAATCGCCGCGCGCAGCGCTCGCGCGGCTCGCCCCCTTCACGCTTCGGAGTCTTCGTTCACCATGCAGACCGCCTCTTTCGTTCCGTCCGCGTCCGCCGCTCCGGGTGCGCTCGCAGCCGACGCGCCCGCGGCCGCGAGCGCCTTCGCCGGCTACCAGATCATCCGCCGCAATGGTGCCGTGGTCCTGTTCGAGCCGAACAAGATCGCGGTCGCGCTGATGAAGGCCTTCCTCGCGGTGCATGGCACCCAGGGCGCCGCATCGGCGTCGGTGCGCGAGACAGTCGAAGGCCTGACCGAAGCGGTCGTGCGCGCGTTGCTGCGCTCGCGTCCGGGCGGTGGCACCTTCCACATCGAGGACGTGCAGGACCAGGTCGAGCTCGGCCTCATGCGCAACGGCCATCACGAGGTGGCGCGAGCCTACGTGCTGTACCGCGAACGCCGCACGCAGGAGCGGGCACGCCAGGCCAAGCCCACCACCGCGCGGGCGAGCG
>JANOKY010000608.1:0-2869 GCA_031419635.1 Burkholderiales bacterium
GTTGGTGACACTGACGTTCAAACGCGGCTCGACAAACGTGCCGTGGCCGCCCATCTGCGTCACGCCCACATAGCGATTCCAGTAAGCCAGGTCGTTGCCATCGCCGGTCGAGATGATCTTGTGGATGCCGGCCAGGCCATAGGCGGGCGGAATGACCTGTGGGCCGTTCTTGCCGTCGAGGTTGAACCGAGGGTCGTACTTGCCGGGCCCCCAGGAGTTGTAGACCGCTTTTGCCGCGGCACTCGGCGCGGGCGACAGGGCAATGATGGCGCCGGGGTTGAGCTGTCGATTGGGCCAGCCATCGAGCCGCTTGCCGATGCCGGGCGCGAATGAATTGTCGACCGTCGAGTGGCAAAGGGCACAGGTGACACCAACCCGTGTCAGCACGTCCGTGCCGTTGACGGTTTCAACCGTGCCCTTGAGGCCGACCACCGCGTTGAGCTTGAGCAATGCCACCGTGGTGGCGGGGCTCCTCAGGTCGACCGAGCCGTTCTGGATTCCCGCCATCACGGCCGCCGGCAAGGCTTCTGCGTCGACCTTGAGGCCGACTGACAGGGCGGTAGTCGGATCGACCGCCGTGCGGATCACTTCATGCATGCGCAGCGTGTCGGTCCACTGCGTCTCGTCGCCAAAGGTGTCGAAGCGAAAGATCTGCTTGCCCTGCTCGACGAGGGCGGCTTGTTCGGCTGCCGAGTTGTCCGAGTCGCCACCGCACGCCGACACCAGTGCGCCGGCCACGCCCATGGCGCCCAATACCATCACGCTGCGTGAGGTGCCGCGTCGAGGTTGTTTGTGTTCCCCGTGCGCTGCGGCAGGCGACGTTTCGATGCGCGCCGTTCTCGGTGTGTAGGCGGAATTCATGAGAATCTCCTTGGCGGTGAGTGCTGCGAATCGGATGCAACACGCAAGCGGTTCTGTCGAGCGACTTCAAGTTGCGGGGCGGGCTGCGTGAAAAGGTATAGGTCAAACATCAATGTGGGTCTGTGCGATGGCGCACCCACTAAAGACGTTCGTCGCGGCTTCGAGCGCGGTTTGAATGTGAGGCACTGGCGTGCCGTCCAGTGTTCGCACATCTTGTGGGTAACGCATTGGATGTAGCTGCGACATCGAGCGTTCCCGCGGAATGGCCAACACCCATCGGACTCAGCGATGGACCATGACGCCAATGATGATCGCCGCGTCGAGCGCGATCCAGCCGATGCAGGCGAGGTAAATCGTCTTGTCGCGCTTCTGGATTCCGTAAATGAACCACAGACAGGCGGAGAACAAGTACGCTGCCCATGACAGCAGCGATACGCCTCCCGCATCCTGGCCGACCCAAACGACGACGACCTGCGGCACCGTCATCAGCATCGTGACGACCGACAGGGCACGCAAGAACTTCTCCAGCGCGCTGGGCGCCGGCGCTCCAGGCGCCACCGTCACGGCAGCACAGTCGGCAGGCAGCATCGTCATCGTGGGTGCAGCGGGACTTGCTTGCCGCACTCGGTCGTCTCGTTCACACGCTTGAGGTAGGCGATCAGGTCGGAGCGGTCCTTCGGGTCCGCAACGCCGTCGTAGGTCATCGCACTGCCGGGCACCATCTTCAATGGCTGGGTCAGGAAGCGGTCGAGCGTCTTGTCGTTCCAGACGATGCCCGATTTCTTCATGGCCGGCGAATAGCTGAACTGCGGCACGCTGCCGGCGCGCCGTCCGATCAGGCCGCAGTGACGCGGCCCCACGCGGTCATAGGCAAGCGCATGGCAGGCCAGGCAGCGTGTGTAGACCTGCTCGCCGCGCATGGCGCCAGCCGACGATTTCTCGGCACCACCCGCCGACGCGCTTTCGCAGACCACCAGCGCAGCGGCCAGCAGCAGCCGGTGCACCGTCATGTCATGAACGCAGACGGAACCGGCACTTCACCCAGCGCCTGGCGCAGGATGGCCCAGTGCATGGCTTCGTCGCCCAAAATGCTGGCGGCGGCCTTGGACAAGTCGCGGTTGGCGAACAAAGGCACCGCACCCAGGTACGCGCTGACGGCGCCCTGCTCCAGCTTGGCCGCGAACTTGAGCACGTCAGCCTGCGACTTCAACTGATCGACCGGAAAGTTGTACTTGGCCTTGACCAGCACGGGCTTGCCGCCGAGCTTCTCGACCGTCGTGACCAACAGGGCTGCGTGCGCCTTGTGATGGCCCTGGAAGGTCAGCGCGAGATCGAGCACCGGCGGTTGCAACAGCTTGCTTTCGGCACCCAACTGGTAGGCCGCGATGGCCTCGAACTCGGCACCGAGCGCGGTATTCAGAATTTGCACATCTTTGGCATTCGCGCCGCCGGACTTGGCGGCAAGCGCCTCGTTGCCAGCGAGCAGCGCCACCGCTGCGCCGGACAGCACGAAGCCGGAATGGCCGAGAAACAAACGGCGCGCCGCGATGGGGTTGGGCATCTGGAAGAACGACATGGCAATCTCCTTGGAGTTGTGACATCACGATCAGGGGGATTCCCGATCGTCGGCAAACTTGGCCAGCACGCCGGCAACGATGCGGTCGCAGCGTGCCCCGGCGAAAGAAAATGCATCGCCGATTGCAAGATCGACGTCGCTCGCGAGTCCCTCGCGCAGCAGGCCACGGGCACGAAAGAAGCGGGTTCGCACGGTGGCCTCGGGGATCTCCAAGGCTACGGCGATCTCCTCGACGCTCAGCTCTTCGACCGCGCGCAGCATGAACACGGTCCGAAAGGCATCGGGCAGCGTGTCGATGCGGGCTTCCATGAGCCCACGCACTTCAGCGCGCATGGCGACACGGTCGGGCCGCTGGTCGGGGTCGTCCTCCATGCATGCCTCCGGTTGCTGCTCGGACGAATCCATGGCGGCGTCCAAGGGGATCACTTGAGC
>JANOKY010000609.1:0-2499 GCA_031419635.1 Burkholderiales bacterium
GCCTGCGCCAGCGGGATCCAGTTGTATTGCAGGTTCTGCCGCGTCGTGAAGTGGCCGTAGCCGCGGTCGAATTTTCTTGCGATGACCGCGAGCTGGCGCAACTGCGCGCTGCTGACTTCGCCATACGGCACGGCGACGCGCAGCATCGGCGCATGCCGCTGCACATACCAGCCGTTTTGCAGCCGCAGCGGGCGGAACTCGTCGTCGCCGAGTTCGCCCGCGAGGTTGCGCTCGAGCTGGTCGCGGAATTGCGCGGCGCGGGCGCGCACGAACTGGCGGTCGAAGTCGGTGTATTGATACATCAGTGGATGACCTTGAAGCCCGCAACCAGCAGAGAGCCCGCCAGCAGCGTTCGGATCAGCTTGTCGGGCAGGGATTTCGTCAGGCGCGCGCCGAGCCAGATGCCGGGCAGCGAACCCACCAGAAGTGCGCCCAGCAGGGCCCACTCGACGTGGCCGAGGGTGGCGTGGCCGATGCCGGCCACCAGGGTCAGCGGCACGGCGTAGGCGATGTCGGTGCCGACGACTTGTTGCGCCGGCAGGCGCGGGTACAGCAGCAGGATCAGCGTGGCGCCGAGTGCGCCGGCACCGATTGACGACAAGGTGACCAGCAGGCCGAGCACGGCGCCCACCGCCACCGTGAGCATTGGTTTGCGCGCTGCGGGAATCCAGCGTTCCAGCCGCAGGCCCAGCCGCTGCCATATCGGGCGGTTGGCCACCACCACGGCGGTCAGCAACAGGGCGATCCCGAGCGAGAGCGTCAGCACGCTGGACCAGGCCTTGGTCAGGCCGGTCAGGTGCATCCAGGCGATCGTGGCCGCGGCGGCGGGCAGGCTGCCGATCAGCAGCAGCTTGGCGATGCCGCCATTGACGTGGCCATGACGGTGGTGAGCGACTGCGCCGCCGGTCTTGGTCAGCGCGGCGAACCAGAGGTCGGTGCCGATCGCCACGGCCGGGTTGAGCTTGAACACGCCGATCAGCAGCGGCGTCATCAACGAGCCGCCGCCCACCCCCGTCAAGCCGACGATGGCGCCCACGGCAAAGCCCGAAATGACGGCAATCCAGTCCATGCCGCGACTCTAGAAAGCCTTCATATATTTGAGAAGAACAAAGAAGTTGATTGCTAATTCGCTGGCTGAATTAGGAAACGGGTGCGCCGCCTAAAATCGCCGCCATGCCCCTGCACTGCGCGCCACTCCCGTCACGCCGGCATCTGCTCGTGGCTGGCCTGGCGTTGTTGGTTGCGGGCTGCCAGACCGTGCCGGCCCCGACCCCGGTACCACCCCCGGCACCAACCCCGGCGCCGCCTTCGCCCGCACCGCCGCCCCCGCCACGGCCGCCGCGCATCGGCTTGGCCCTGGGCGGCGGCGCAGCGCGCGGCTTTGCCCACATCGGCGTGATCCAGGTGCTCGAAGAGGCGGGCATCCGGCCGCAACTGGTGGTCGGCACCTCGGCCGGCAGCCTGGTGGCCGCCCTGTATGCCTCGGGAAAAAGTGGCACCGAACTGGCCATGCTGGCGCTGGGCATGGACGAATCGGCGATCACCGACTGGGTTTTCCCCGGCCGCGGCGTGATCCGCGGCGAGGCGCTGGCGCGCTATGTGCGCGAGCAGACCGGCGGGCTTTCGATCGAGAAGATGAAGCTGCCGCTGGGCATCGTCGCCACCAATCTGGACAGCGGCCAGGCGATCCTGTTTCAGCGTGGCGACCCTGGCGTGGCGGTGCGCGCGTCGAGCGCCGTGCCGGCCGTGTTCCAGCCGGTCAAGATCGGTGAGCACGAGTATGTCGACGGCGGCCTGGTGTCACCGGTGCCGGTGCGCTTTGCGCGCGCGATGGGGGCTGAGCTGGTGCTGGCGGTCGACATTTCCAGCCCGCCCGAAGGCCAGGCCACCGGCGACGCGATGCGCCTGCTGCTGCAAACCTTTGCCATCATGGGCAAGAGCATCAACCACTTCGAGCTGCGCGATGCCGATGTCGTGTTGCGGCCCAGGTTGAACGGCGTCGGCAGCGCCGATTTCGCGGCGCGCCAGCGCACGATCATGGCCGGCCGCGAGGCGGCGCTGGCCGCCCTGCCCGAACTGCGAGCGCGGATCGCGGCGATGAGCAAGTAGAAAAACAAAACGGCCCGGTGTCGCCACCGGGCCGTGAAAGGTACCGTCAGACCAGGTACCGAGGAGACAACCATTCAAGATCCACCGCGGGCCAAACCCCGCGGCAAGCCGTCTGATGCGGCCTCGACCTCGAAGTTCAAACTATCAGGCAGCGCGCTTGGCCTTGGTCGCGCCTTGCGTGGCCTTGACCGCGGTGGCGGTCATGGCTTGCAGGTTCGCTTCGGCGACATCGGTGGCTTGCTTGGCGGCCTTTTGCACGCTCTCGAAAGCGTTGTTGGCGGCGGCCACGGCCGAGCGCATCAGCGCCACGGCGTTTTCGCTGCCGGCAGGCGCGTTCTTCGAGGCGCTGTCAACCAGGCCCATGAACTTCTTCTGCGCGTCGCCGAGCTG